>NZ_OZ060924.1:0-300000 GCF_964059955.1 Sodalis-like secondary symbiont of Drepanosiphum platanoidis | reverse complement strand
GATAATTGTTCTGGATTATTTATTCTTTTTAAAGTAATAATTATTTCTGGAGGAATTTTTTTATTTAATTTAATATATTTTTCAAATTGATTTATTACTGCTCTAACAAGAGCTTCATATTCTTTTTTATTAATATTAATTATTTCATAATAATTTATTACAGCATTAAAATAATCTCCACTATCAAAAACTTCAATAATTTTTGCTCTTTTTAAACCTTCCATTAAAACTTTAACAGTACCATCTGGTAATTTAAGTATTTGTAATATAGATGATATTGTTCCAACAGAAAAAAGATCATTAATACCTGGTATATCTTTTGATGCTTCTTTTTGTGTTACTAACATAATTTTTTTATCTTTTTTCATTGCTTCATCGAGACATTTAATAGATTTTTCTCTTCCTACAAATAATGGTATTACCATATGAGGATATACTACAACATCACGAAGGGGTAAAACAGGGATTTCTATGCGTTCAGAACACTCAGCATTCATAGAATTTTCTCTTTATTGAACTTTTATAAGTGTTATATTTTTTTAAAAAAAATAATAGTAAATTATTTTTATAAATTATTAATTTATACTTAAAATATTAAAAATAATATTTTTAAATATAAAATTTATTTTTTATAAAAAATATTTAAAATATTAATTATTTAAATAATAAAAAAATATAATAATACTTTATATTAAATTTTTTAATTTTTTAATACTTTTAATAAAAATTAATTTTTTTTATTATTTTCATTATAAATTATAATAGGACCTTTTTTATCAAAAATAGAAGATTTATTAATAATTATTTTTTTTATAGAATTTTGAGAAGGTATAATATACATTATATCTAATAAAATTTTTTCTATAATAGAACGAAGTGCTCTAGCACCTGTTTGACGTTTAATAGCTTTTTTTGCAATAGATATTAATGCATCTTTTTCAAATTTTAATTTAATTCCTTGCATATTAAATAATGTTTTAAATTGATTAATAATAGCATTTTTTGGTTTATATAAAATATTAACTAATGATTTTTCAGTTAAATTTTTAAGAGTTGTAATAATAGGAAATCTTCCTATAAATTCTGGAATTATTCCAAATTTTATTAAATCTTCTGGTTCAACATATTTAAAAATTTTATTAGAAAATGTTTTTTTATTTTTATTTATTTCAGATAAAAATCCAATACTAAAATTTTTATTAATTCTTTTTTGAATTATTTTTTCTAATCCTAAAAATGAACCTCCACAAATAAAAAGTATTTTAGATGTATCTATTTTTATACATTCTTGATGAGGGTGTTTTCTTTTAGATTTTATTGGTACATATGCAATGGTACCTTCTATTATTTTTAATAAAGATTGTTGTACTCCTTCACCTGAAACATCTCTTGTAATAGAAATATTTTCAGATTTTTTAGCAATTTTATCAATTTCATCAATAAAAATAATACCTTTTTGAGCAATATCAACATCATAATTACATTTTTGTAATAATTGTTGTAAAATATTTTCTACATCTTCTCCTACATATCCTGCTTCTGTTAATGAAGTAGCATCTGATATGCTAAATGGAACTTGTAAAAATTTTGATAATGTTTTAGCTAAAAGAGTTTTTCCACTTCCTGTTGGACCAATTAAAATTATATTACTTTTCTCTAATTCAATATTAGATTTTTTTTGTTGATATTTTATTTTTTGATAATGATTATACATTGATACAGAAAGTATTTTTTTTGCTTCATTTTGTCCTATTATATGTTTATTTAAATAATCATATATTTCTTTTGGAGTATATTTAAATGTTTCTTTTTTATATTTATAAATATCTTTTTTTTTATTAAATTTTTTATTAATAATATTATTACATAAATTTATACATATATCACATATATATGCTGATTTTCCAGCAATTAATTTATGTACATTTTTTTGACTTTTATTGCAAAAAGAACAAAATGGTAAATAATTAAAATTGTCTTTCCGCTGATCAGTCATTAAAAACACCTCAAAATTTATATAAATAAAATAATTTTTAATATAAAATAAATTATATTATTATTATAAGATAATTTTTTTTAAAAACGTTTTTCTAAAATAGAATCTATTAATCCATAATCTAAAGCTTCTTTAGATGAAAGAAAATAATCTCTTTCAGTATCTTTTTTTATAATTTCTATAGGTTTTCCACTATGTTTAGACATTAAATAATTCATACGATCTTTTATTTTTAAAATTTCTTTTGTATGAATAGCTATATCTGTTGCTTGACCTTGAAAACCACCTAAAGGTTGATGTATCATTATTCTTGAATTAGGTAAACAAAATCTTTTTCCTTTAGTTCCTGCTGCTAATAAAAATGCACTCATAGAAGAAGCTTGTCCCATACATAAAGTACTTACATCTGGTTTAATAAATTGCATAGTATCATATATTGACATTCCAGAAGTAATAAATCCTCCTGGAGAATTTATATATAGATATATTTCTTTTTTTGAATCTTCTGATTCTAAAAATATCATTTGAGCAATAATAATATTTGCCATATGATCTTCTATTTCACCTGTAACAAAAATAATTCTTTCTTTTAATAATCTTGAAAAAATATCATATGATCTTTCTATTTTTTCACTGTTATCAATTACCATTGGTATAAAGTTCATTTTTTAATAACTCAAATTATATTTTTTTTAAATTTTTATATTTTTAAATAAAAATTAAATAATAAATTTATTATAAATTTTTTTAAAAATTTTTATTTAAAATATACATAATACATAAAATATTTTATATTTTATTTAAAATATTTTTAATAAATATTAAATTTTATAATAACATTATATATAGATTTTGTATTAAATATTTTATAAAAAATAAAAAAATAATAAATAATAATTTTATTAAAATAATTAATTATTTTAATAAAATTTTATAAAAACTTCAATTATTTTTAATAAATTAATATATTATATATTATAATATTTTATTTTTTATAAAAAATTATATTTTATTTTTAAATTTAAAAAATTTATATATAAATTTTTTTTAAAAAATTATTTAATAATATTAAAAATAAATTTAAATAATTTTTTATAAATTATATATATTAATTTATAAAAAAATTATATATATATTTTATAAATAAAAATTTAATATTTTATTATTCATAAAATAAAATATTTTTTAATAAATTAAAAAATTTTAAATATTTTAAAATATTAATTTTTTTAAAAAAAAGGTAAAAATATGAAAATTTTAATTATAGGACCTTCTTGGATTGGTGATATGATTATGTCTCATAGTTTATATAGAATTTTAATTAAAAAATATCCAAAAATTAAAATAGATGTAATGGCTCCAAAATGGAGTTATCCTTTACTTAAAAGAATGCCAGAAATTAATAAATCTATTATATTACCTTTTTCTCATGGAGAAATTTCTTTATGTAAAAGATATAATATAGGAATTAAATTAAGAAATAAAAATTATGAACAAGCAATTATATTACCAAATTCTTTTAAATCTGCTTTAATACCATTTTTTGCTAAAATACCTTTAAGAACTGGATGGATTGGAGAAAAAAGATATGGAATTATTAATGATTTACGTAAAAATAATACATTAAAATTTTCTCTTATGATAGAAAAATATTCAATTTTAGCTTTTTCTAAAAAAGAAATAAATAATTCTTTTAGTTTTCCAAAACCATTTTTATACCCTATTTTAAAAGTAAATAAAAAAGAAAAACATTATTTATATAAAAAATTTTATTTAAATAAAAATTATCGTCCTTTATTTGGTTTATGTCCAGGAAGTGCATCTAAATTAGCAAAATGTTGGCCATATTATCATTATGCATCTTTAGCAAAAAAATTAATAAAAGATGGATATAATATAATTATTTTTGGATCTAAATATGATCAAGATACTGGAGAATCTATCATAAATATTTTAAATATAAAAGAAAAAAAATATTGTACAGATCTTACAGGAATGACTTCAATAAATGAAGCAATTATTCTTATAGATAGTTGTAATGGAATTGTTAGTAATGATTCTGGTTTAATGCATATAGCTAGTGCTTTACATAAACCATTAATAGCATTATACGGTTTTAGTAATCCAAAATTTACTCCACCTTTATTTAAAAAATCTATAATTTTACATTGTATAAAAAATTTTAAAAATTTTGATAAAAAATTAAATAATTATTATAATAATAATCTTATTAAAATTAAACCAAAAAAAGTTTTTAAAAAAATTAAAATATTAATGAATGATAACTAATATAATTTTATGAAAATTTTAATTGTAAAAATATCTTCTATGGGAGATGTTATACATACTTTACCAGCTTTAACAGATGCACAATATTATTTTCCAAATATAAAATTTGATTGGGTAATAGAAGAAAATTTATCTATTATTCCTAGTTGGCATACATCAGTAAAAAAAATAATTCCTATTGCTATACGTAGATGGAGATATAATTGGTTTAAAAAATCTATAAAAAAAGAAAGGTATGAATTTAAAAAAAAATTAAGAAAAAAAAAATATGATCTTATCATAGATGCTCAAGGATTAATAAAAAGTTCATATATGGTTACTAGAATTGCATATGGATTTAAACATGGATTAGATTATAAAAGTGCAAAAGAACCTATAGCTAGTTTTTTTTATAATAAAAAACATTATATTAATAAAAAACAACATGCTATTACAAGAATTAGAAAACTTTTTTCATTAAGTATTGGATATACTATTTCTAATAAAATAAAACAATATATTATTAAACATAAATTTAATAAAATAAATACAAAAAATTATTATTTTATATTTATACATGGAACAACAAATATTAATAAAGAATGGCCAGAATTATATTGGCGTATTTTAATAAAAATGATTTGTAATTTAGGTTTTTATATTAAAATACCTTGGGGAACAAATTTAGAAAAAAAACGTTCTTTAAGATTAGCTAAAAATTTTAAAAAAGTAATAGTATTACCTTATATGAATTTAACACAAATTTCTGAACAATTATTAGGAGCAACTGCTATAGTATCAGTAGATACTGGATTAAGTTCTTTATCTGCTATTCTTTCAGTACCTAATATTACTCTTTATGGACCAACAGATCCTAATCTTGTAGGTAGATATGGATATCTTCAAAAATCTTTTAGATCTAAAGATAAAAAAATGTCAAGTTTATTTCCTGAATATATATTTAAAAATATTAAAAAACTTCTTAATATATAATTTTTTTTAATGTTTATTTTTTAAAAAAATATTTAATTTTTTTATAAAAATTAATTTAATTAAAAAAAATAATTTTATTTTTAAAAAAATATTTATTAAAAAATAAATTTTAATATTATTTATAAAATTTATTAAAAAATAAATTTAAAATAATTATTAAAATATTAAATATATAATTTTAAATTAAAAAAATTTAATTTAATTAAATTTTATTTTTTTCATTCCATTCATCTAATGAATATGCATTAATTGATAACGAATGAATTTTATTTGTACAAATATATTTAATTAATGGATTATATATAATTTTTTGTCTCTCAATTAAATTTATTCCAACAAATTTTTGACTAATAACTGTAACAATAATATGATTTGTAATTTTATTAACATAAATTTTTTTTATAGATAAATGTTTTATTAAAATATTTTTAATTTTTTTAGTATCCATATAATATCCTATATATAGGTTTATATAAAAATTATTAATATTTAAAAAGTTAATTTATTATAAATTTTATAAAAAAAATTTATTAAATAATTTAATTATTTTAAATAAAAATTTATTTATATTAAAAATAAAAATTTTATAAAAAAATAAATTATTAATTTAATTTAAAAATAAATTATTTTTAATAATTTTTTAATAAAAATATTTAATATATATTTTTTTAAAAATTATTTTTTAACTAAAAAATAATTTATTTAAAAATAAAAATTAATAAAAATATATTTTATTAATTTTTAAAAAATTATCTTCTAAATTTTAAAGGTTTTTTAGAAGATGATTGTAAATGAGAAATTAAATCTTCAATTCCTTTATGTCTTAAAATATATTTCCACTCATTTTTAATAGTATTTATTATACTTATTCCTTCAATAATAATATCATAAAATTTCCAATCTCCAGATATTATATTTTTTTTCCATTGAAAATCTAAATTTATTGAAGGTATTTTTCCTTTTCTTAAAATAGAAACACAAATAGAAACTTTTTCAGAATTATTTAATGGTTTTTCTAAACTAGAAATTCTATAGAATTGATGTTTATAAAGTAATAAAATTTTTCCATACATATTTTCTAAATAATCTTGAAAAACTTTAAAATAATCTTCTCTTTGTAAAGGAATATAATTTTTATACATATCTCCTAATACTAAAGCCCCAGAATATTTTATATCAACAAAAGGAATTAATTCTTCTTTAATAATACTTTTTAATATTTTAGGATTTTTATGTATTTTTTTTTGTACTTTTTCTAATCTTGTAAAAGTATTATCTACTATATGTTTCATTAATTTATATGGATTAGAATTCTCAATTGCTTCTACGTAAGTAGTCATAAAAATAGTAAAAATTAAAAAATATTTAAACATATATATTTCCTAAATACTTGTTAATAAAATTTTATTTTAAAAATTATAGTATAATTTTTATTATTTTATAATAAAATTTTATTAATTTTATTAAAAATATAATAAAAATATAAATAATAATTTTATATTATATAACATTTTAATTTTTTTTAAAAAAATATTTTAATTTTTTAAAAATTATAAAAAATTTTTATTTATAAAATATTTATTTTTAATAAAATAAATATTTTATTATATTAATTTTATGAAAATAAAAAATTATATTTATAAAATAATTTACCTATTAAATCTTCTAATATAATAGATGATTTAGTATCTTGAATACTATCTCCTTCTTCTAGAGATTTAGATCCAATTTCTTTATCTTCAAATCCAATATTAAATGAAAGATAACTTTCTCCAAAAAAACCTATAGTATGAACTTCTAAAGTACTTGTGTTTGGTATATTATTATATTTTTTTTCTATATCAATAAAAACTTTTGGTTTAAAATTTAATTTATTTAATTGAATTTTTACTACTCTTCCTATAGTTATACCAGATATTTTTACTGGTGCACATACTTTTAATCCATTTATATTATCAAATATTGCATTAATTCTATACGAATTATTTTTATTAAATCTATTAAAATGTATAAATTTCATAGACATTAAAATAGAAAAAAATAAAATAATTATCATAAATGTTCCAATCCATGCTTCTTTATTTTTTTTCATTTAAAAGTTTCCACACATAAAAAATGTAAGAAATAAATCTAATCCTAATATTACTAATGATGAATAAATCACTGTTTTTGTAGAAGCTATACTAATACTTTTAAAAGTTGATTTAGATCTATATCCATTAAACAATGAAATAGATGTTATAAATATTGCAAATATAATACTTTTAATTAAACAATTAATACTATCTTGATTCCATTGTAAATTACCATCCATTGATGCCCAAAAAAAACCATTATCAATATCTTTTAAATATACCCCAACAATCCAACTACCCAAAATACCAAATGTTATAAAAATAATTGTTAAAAGAGGCATGCTAATTACTCCAGCCCAAAATCTTGGAGCTATTATTTTTCTTAATGGATCAACAGCCATAATTTCTAAACTAGAAAGTTGTTCTGTAATTTTCATAAAAGCAATTTCTGCTGTAAATGAAGATCCAACACTTCCAATAAATAAAAGAGCAGTTATTACTGATCCAAATTCTCTAAATAAAGATAATGCTACTGTTAATCCTAAATTTGATACAGATCCATAATTTAATAAAATAAAATATCCTTGCAAACTAAGTACCATACCAATAAATAATCCAGAAATCATTGTTATTATTAATGATAATATACCAATATTATATAATTGTTGTATTATTGATAATAATAATTTTTGATTAAATTCTGATTTTTTTATAAAAGTATAAAATAATATATTTCCTATATTATAAAATATATGCAAAATATTATTAATATTCTTTTTAAGAAACAAGAAAGTTTTTAAAAACATTTTTATATCCTTGAATCTAAAAGTTTTTTTTTATTATCTTTAGATATATAATTAAATGGAATAGGCCCATCTAATTTTCCATCAAGAAATTGTCTAGCGCGTATATCTTGTGTTAATTCTAAATCTTTAGAAGAACCTTCTGCTACAATACATGAATCTGCAAGAATATATGAATAATCAGAAATACTTAATACTTCTGGTATATCATGAGATACTAATATACAAGTAGTATGCAAATTTTTATTTAATTTATTTATAAGTGTAATTAATATTTTTAAAGATATAGGATCTTGACCAACAAATGGTTCATCAAAAATAATTAATTTAGGATTTAAAGATATAGCACGAGCTAATGCAACTCTTCTAGACATTCCTCCAGACAATTCATATGGCATAAGTGATGCTGCATTACGTAAACCTACTGTTTCTAATTTCATAAATACAATATTACGTAAAACAGATTCGGTTAATTTAGTATGCATTCTTAATGGAAAAGCTACATTTTCAAATACAGTAAGATCAGTAAATAACGCTCCTGATTGAAATAACATACTCATACTTTTTCTTATTTTATATAAATTATTACGAGATAACTTTGTTATATTATTATTATTTATCCAAATTTCTCCTGAATTAGGTTTTAATTGTCCAGTAATTAAATGAAGTAAAGTAGTTTTTCCAACTCCAGAAGGTCCCATAATAGAAGTAATTTTTCCTTTAATAAAATTCATATTAATATTTTTAAATATAATTCGATGGCCATGATTAAAACTTAATTTTAAAATTTTTACAAGGCTATCACAAATATTCATATCATATAATCCTTAATATAATTAATATTTAATTTTAGTTAATTAAAATTAAATAAAAATTTTATTTAAAATTTTTATTATACTAATTTTTTAAAATTTTTAATTAAAAATTTAATATAATAAATTTTATTAAATTATTTAATTAAAAATTTTATTTGTATTTATAATAAAGATACATTATATTTTATTTTTTATATGAAATTAAAATATATTAATATATTTTAATAAAAATGTTAATAAAATATATATAAAATAATATTAAATAAATTTTTTAAAAAATATTTATAAAATTAATATTAATTTTACAGTTAAAAACTTTATATATAAATATTTTTATATATTTATTTTTTAAATAATTTTTTATAAAAAATTTATTTTAATTTATATATAATTTTTTTAAAAAAAAATAATTTTTTATAAAAATATATAATATATAATATATAATATATAATATATAATATTTATATTTATTAAAAAATTTATTTAATAAATAAATAATTATTTTTTTATTTATTTATTAAACAATAATATTATTTTAAAACATTTAAATAATAAACTAGGAATATTTTATGTTAAAAAAAAAATAAATTTTAATTTTATTGATATAGGAAGGAAAATAGTTAAAATTGAAAAAAATAGTTTATCATATTTATATAAAAATATTAATAATAATTTTAAACTTGCTATTGAAGAAATATTATTATGTACTGGAAAAGTTATTGTTACTGGTATAGGAAAATCTGGATATATTGGAAGAAAAATATCTTCAACTTTATCTAGTACTGGTACACCATCATTATTTTTAAATCCTGTAGAAGCTATTCATGGTGATTTAGGTGTAATACAAAATACAGATATTATACTTGCTATATCAAATTCTGGAGAATCTATAGAAATTATTAATTTGTTTAAAGCATTAAAAATATTAAAAATTCCTATTATTTCTATTACTAGTAATAAAAAAAGTTCTATTAGTTTAAAATCTAAAATTAATTTATGTTCTTATGTTATAAAAGAAGCTTGTCCTTTTAATATATCTCCTACATGTAGTACTACTTCTTTATTAGTTATGGGTGATGCTTTAGCTATTACATTATTGGAATCAAAAAAATTTACAAGAAAAAAAATTTCTTTACTTCATCCTGGAGGAGAAATTGGAAAAAAATTTATTTCTATAAAAGATATTATGCTTACATTTGATAAAATTCCATCTTTTTATAAAGATTCTTTATTACGTAAAGTATTTATAAAAATATTTAATAAAAAATTTAGTATAGCAGTAATATATAATAATTCTATGAAAATAAAGGGTATATTTACGGACAATGAATTATTTAAAGTAATTAATACAAATATAAATTTAAATAATTCAATTATATCTGATGTTTTAAAATTAAAAAATTTTTATGTTTATTCCTCATTTTCTATATCAAAAACTTTAAGTATAATGAAAAAATATAAAACTAATGGACTTTTAGTTAAACATAATAATAAATATATTGGAGTTATACATTTAAATAATATAATAAATTTTAATAAAAAAAATAAAGGAAAATTTTAAAATGTATAAAAAAAAATATTTAAATAAATTTTATTATCCAATTAATCGTACCATACTTAATAGTGCTAAATTAATAAAGTTATTGATTTGTGATGTAGATGGAGTATTATCTAATGGAATGATTTTTTTAGGAAAAAATGGAGAAGAAATTAAATCTTTTAATATTAAAGATGGTTATGGTATAAAAAAATTAATAAAAAAAAATATTGAAGTTGCAATTATTACTGGTGGTTCTTCAATTTCTATAAAAAAACGTTGTAAATTTTTAGGTATTAAACATATTTATCAAAATCAATCTAATAAAATTAATGCGTTAAACATTTTATTAAAAAAAATTAATTTGAATTTAACACAAGTAGCTTATATAGGAGATGATTTAATTGATAAAAAAATAATGAATATTGTAGGATTAAGTATAGCAGTATCAGATGCTCATCCATTAATAAAACCATATGCACATTATATAACTAAAAAACTTGGAGGATATGGAGCTGTAAGAGAAATATGTGATTTAATTTTATCATCACAAAATTAAAATTATTAATTTATAAGGTGATAAAATGAATAAAAAAAAATTATTAGTAATAATTTTATTATTAATTACAATTTTTATTTTATTTTTTTTAAAAAAATTAGATAATAATATTTTTTTATATAAAGAAAAAAATTTTTTTTATCCAAAATATCAAATATTTAATAGTAAAATATTTTATTATAATAAAAATGGTTTTTTAAATTATACAATAATTTCTAATAAAATAAAATATTTTCCATTATTTAATAAAATTAAATTATATAATCCATTAATTACAATTTTTGATAAAAATATTAAATATTGTTGGAAAATATCATCTAATAAATTAAAAATTAATAAAAATAAATATATTTATTTATATAAAAAAGTAAAAATAATAAATTTTAATAATAAATCAAAAATTAATATTATTAAAACACAAAACTTATTAATAAATTTATATAAAAAAAATATTTATTTTAATAAATAAAATTAATTAATAATTTAATTTTTTTAAAAAAAATAAATTTAATTTATTAAAAAAATAATATATTATTATTTTTAATAAAAAAATCTTTATAATAATTTTTAAAAAAAAATTTAATATATATTTTTATATATATAAATTTTAATATTAATTATTTTATTAAAAATAAATTTAAAAATTAAATAAAGTATTTATGTCAATATTAATTGTAAAAAATTTATATAAATTTTATAAAAAAATATGTATTATTAAAAATATTAGTTTAAAAATTAATACTAGTGAAATAGTAGGACTTTTAGGTCCTAATGGTGCTGGAAAAACAACAACTTTTTATATTATTTTAGGAATAATTAAACATAATTATGGATCTATTTTTATAGATAATAAAAATATTAGTCTATTTCCTTTACATATAAGAGCAAGATATGGAATAAATTATCTTCCTCAAGAATCTTCTATCTTTAGAGGATTAAATGTTTTTGATAATTTAATGTCAATATTGGAAATTAGAAAAGATATAAAAAAAAATAAAAAAATAGATTATATAAATAAATTAATGAAAGAATTTAATATTAGTCATTTAAAAAACAATATTGGAAATTCTCTTTCTGGAGGAGAAAGAAGAAGAGTAGAAATTGCTAGAACTTTAACAACTAATCCAAAATTTATTCTTTTAGATGAACCTTTTGCTGGAATAGATCCTATTTCAATTATAGATATAAAAAATATTATTAAAAAATTAAAAAAAAATGGAATAGGTATTTTAATTACTGATCATAATGTACGTGAAACTCTTGATATTTGTCAAAGAGCTTATATAGTAAATAAAGGTAAATTACTTGCAGAAGGAACTCCAATAGATATTATGTCTAATAAAAACGTTAAAAAATTTTATTTAGGAGAAAAATTTAAATTATAAAGTTTTTTATAAAATATTTATTATAAATAAAATTTTATAAAATTCTTTAATAAATTAATAAAAAATTATTTTAATTAATTATATTAATTAATTAAAAATTATAATTAAAGTTTATTAAATTTTAAAAATTTAAATAAATATATTTTTAAAAATTATGAATAATATTAACATTAATAAAAAAAAATCAATATTATATATTGTTCCTACTCCTATTGGCAATATATATGATATTACATATAGAGCAGTTTACATTTTAAAAAATGTAGATATTATTCTTGCTGAAGATAAAAGAAAAACTGGTATTATTTTAAAAAATTTTTCTATTAATACTAATATGATATCTTTAAATAGTTATAATGAAAAAAATAAAACAAATGATTTAATTTTAAAATTAAAAAAAGGTAAAAATATTGCTATTGTATCTGATGCAGGTACTCCATTAATTAACGATCCTGGATCTTATTTAGTAAAGTGTTGTATAAAAGAAAAAATACTTATTATACCATTACCAGGTCCTTGTGCTGCTATCACAGCTCTTTCTGCTTCTGGTTTATATACTAATAAATTTTGTTATGAAGGATTTCTTCCTAAAAAAAAAAATAGTAGATTAAATTATTTAAAAATTTTAAAAAAAGAAAATCGCACTATCATAATTTATGAATCTAGATATAGATTAATAAATACTTTAATAGATATAAAAAAAATTTTAGGTGAAAATAGATCTATAGTTATAGTAAAAGAACTTACAAAAACTTGGGAATATATTAAAAGAACAAATATAAAAAATCTTTTGATATGGTTACAAAAAAATAAAAATTTTATTTTAGGAGAAATAATATTAATTATAGAAGGTTGTAATAAAAATAATATAGATTCTTTAAAAAAAGCTTTAAAATTTCTAAAAGTTCTTCATAATTATTTACCAATAAAAAAATCAATAAAAATAATTTCTAATTTATATAAAATAAAAAAAAATATTTTATATAAGAATTATATTGTTTAATATAATTTAATATGTTATTTTTTTTTAAAATAAATATTTATTTTTTATGTAAATAAAATATAGTTTATATATAAAATATTTTTTTAAAAAAATAAATAAAATTTTAAATAAATATTTATATATATAAATTTTAAATAAATATTTATATTAAAATAATTAATTTTAAAAATTTTATAAAATATTTAAAATAAATAATTTATTATAAATTATAATATTTTTTATAAAGGATTCGATGAGAACAAGTCAATATATTATTTCTACACTAAAAGAAATTCCAAAAGATATTAATCTTATAAGTCATCAACTTATGATTCGTTCTGGTATGATACGACAAATTTCATCTGGAATATATACATGGTTACCTACTGGATTTCGTGTATTAAATAAATTAAAAAAATTTATAAGAAAAGAAATGAATAATATTGGAGCATTAGAAATATTAATGCCAATTTCTCAACCAATAAATTTATGGAAAAAAAGTGGACGAATTTTAGAATACGGTTTAGAATTAATAAAATTTATAGATCGTAGTAAAAAAGAATTTATTTTAGGTCCAACTCATGAAGAAATTATTACAAATATTTTTAAAAATGAAATAATTTCTCATAAAAATTTACCATTAACTTTTTTTCAAATACAAACAAAGTTTAGAGATGAAATAAGACCACGTTGTGGAATAATAAGATCTAGAGAATTTTTAATGAAAGATGCTTATTCTTTTCATAAAAATCAAAAATCTTTAAATAAAACATATGAAATTATAAAAAAAACATATAATAATATATTTAAAAAATTAAATTTAAAAATATGTATAATAAAAGCAAATAATGGAGAAATTGGAGGAAATTTATCTCATGAATTTCATTCTATAAATAAAAATGGAGAAGATAAAATTATTTTTTCAAAAAAATTAAATTCTTATACAAATTTTAATTTTTTTAAAGAAAAATTTCCAAATGTCAAAATATTAAATACAAAAAAAAAATTATCTACAATTAGTATATATAATAAATATACATTATTTGAAATATCAAAAAATATTAATAAACCTCTTAATAAGTTTGTAAAAACTATTGTTATAAAAGCTAATAAAAATTATTGTCATAAATTTATTGTATTAATGATAAGAGCAGATTATGAATTAAATATAAATAAAGTAAAAAAATTACCTAATATAAAAATTCCTTTAACTATAATTACAGATAAAAAAATATATAAAATATTTGGAATAAAAAAAATATTTATAGGTCCAGTAAATTTTAAATTTCCAATATTTATTGATTATAATATATCAATCATGAATTATTTTATATCAGGTGCAAATATAAATAATAAATATTTTTTAAATATTAATTGGAAAAGAGATGTAAATTGTTCTTTAATTAAAATAGTAGATTTATGCAAATCTAATAAAAAAAATATTTATTTAAAAGATAAAAATAATATAAAGATTATAAAAGGAATTGAAGTTGGTCATATATTTCAAGTTGGAGAAAAATATTCTAAAAAATTTAATGCAAAAATACAATTAAAAAATAATTTTAAAAAACCATTATTAATGGGATGTTATGGAATAGGAATTTCACGAATTTTAGCTGCTATTATAGAACAAAATCATGATAAAAATGGAATTATTTGGCCTAGAAATTTATCTCCTTTTCAAGTATCAATAGTTCCTATATGTATGTATTTTTATAAAAAAGTTCAAAAATATTCTGAAAAATTATATTATGAATTAATTAAAAATGGAATTGATGTTTTATTAGATGATAGAAAAGAAACTTTAGGAGTTATGTTAAAAGATATGGATTTAATTGGAATACCTAATGTAATAATTATTGGAAATAATTTTTTAAAAAATAAAAAAGTTGAATACAAAAATAGAAATAATTTTTCAAAAAAAATTATTAATATAAATTATATTATTGATTTTATTTTAAATAAATGTATAAAAAATTAAGTTTTTATATAAATTTAAAATTTTTTTTAAAAATTATTTTATATAAAATATTTTATAATAAATTTATAAATTATTATTAATTAAAAATTTAAATAAATTTTAATAAAATTATGTCTATTGATACTTCTTGGAAACCTACATCATCTATTAAAAATTTAATTAATAGAGCAATTTTTATAAAAAAAATTAGAAAATTTTTTTATAAAAAAAAATATTTAGAGGTAGATACACCTATTTTAAGTAAATTTACTGTTACTGATGCACATATAAAATCATTTAAAACTGTTTTTAAAAAATTAAATATAAGAAAAAAATTATATCTTATTACAAGTCCAGAATATCATATGAAAAGATTAATTGCAGCTAATAGTGGTCCTATTTTTCAGATATGTCATAGTTTTCGTAATGGAGAAATCGGAAGATTACATCAACCTGAATTTACTATGTTAGAATGGTATAATCCAAAATTTGGTATGCAAGAATTAATAAAAGAATCTGATGAACTTCTAAAAAAAATATTTTCATATAAAAAAATAAAAAAAATATCTTATAAAAATATTTATATAAAATATTTAGGAATAGATCCATTTAAAGAAAAAATTAAAAATTTACAAAAAAAATCTATATTATTAAATATAGAAAAAAAAACTGTTTTATCTTTAAATAAAAATGAATTATTACAATTAATTTTTTCTATAGCTATAGAACCTAATATTGGTAAATTTCAACCAGTTGTTGTTTATCATTTTCCTATAGAACAATCTTTACTTTCTAAAATTAATAAAAAAAATTCAAAAGTTTCTAATAGATTTGAAATTTATTTCAAAGGAATCGAAATAGCTAATGGATTTCAAGAATTAACTAATTTATCTGAACATTATAAAAGATTTAATAATCAAAATAATATAAGAAAATTATTAAATATTTCTACAAAAAAAATTGATAAATATTTTATATCTGCACTTAAATATGGACTTCCTTCATGTTCTGGAATATCTATAGGAATAGATCGTTTATTAATGATATTAACAAAAATGAATAATATAAAAGATATAATATCTTTTTCTATAGAAAATTCATAATTTTAAGTTTAATTTAAAATATTTATATAAAATTTTATATATTTAATAATATAAAACTTATTATAAATTTTATTTTTTTAATGTTATAAAATATTTAATTAAATTAATACATTATTTATTATTAAATATTTTATAATTTTTTTATAAATTTATAAATATAATTATTAACTTATAAATACAATAAATATTATGAATATAATTTTATTTGGTTGTCCTGGATCAGGAAAAGGAACACAAGCAGAATTTATTATAAATAAATATAAAATACCTCATATTTCTACAGGAAATATTCTAAGACATGAAATAAAAAAAAAATCATATATTGGAAAAAAAGTATTTAATATTATTAAAAAAGGAAAATTAGTTGATGATAAAATAATTATAAAATTAATTAAAAATCGTATTAATAAAAAAGATTGTAAATTAGGATATTTGTTGGATGGATTTCCTAGAACAATTAAACAAGCTAATTTAATAAAAAAAAAAAATATTACTATAGATATAGTTTTTGAAATATTTACACCAGAAAAAATAATAATTGAAAGATTATCAGGAAGAAGAATACATACAAAATCTGGAAGAATATATCATATAAAATATAATCCACCTAAAAATCATATGATTGACGATATTACAGGAGATTTACTTGATATTAGATTAGATGATAATAAAAAAATTATAAAAAAACGTTTAATTAATTTTTATAAAAAAACTTATCCATTAATAAATTTTTTTTATAAAGAATCTTTAAATAATAATATTAAATTTTTTAAAATAAATAATTTTAATAATATACAAAAAACTAGTATAAAAATTTTTAAAATTATTGATAAATATTTTCCTAAAAAATATTAAAATATTTTTATATAAAAGGTTATTTATGAGTTGGATTGAAAAAATTATTAAAAAAAGTGTAAAATATACTAAAAAAAAATCTAATATTCCAGAAGGAATATGGACAAAATGTGAAAACTGTAGTCAAATTTTATATAAAGAAGAATTAAAAAAAAATCTTGAAGTATGTCCAAAATGTGATTATCATATGCGTATGCGTGCACGTGTAAGATTAAAAAGTTTTTTAGATATAGGAAGTGAACATGAACTTTTATCTAAATTAGAACCAAAAGATATATTAAAATTTAAAGATAAAAAAAAATATAAAGATAGAATAATTTATGCTCAAAAAATAACACAAGAAAAAGAAGCACTAATAGTAATGAAAGGAAAATTATATAATATTCCAATAATATCAGCATCATTCGAATTTTCTTTTATAGGAGGTTCATTATCTTCAGTAGTAGGTACAAAATTTGTTTATGCTGTAGAAAAATCAATAAAATATAAATGCCCATTAGTATGTTTTTCAGCAAGTGGAGGCGCTCGTATGCAAGAGGGTCTTATTTCTTTAATGCAAATGGCAAAAACTAGTGCTGCATTATCTAAATTAAAAAAAAATAATATACCATATATTTCAGTATTAACAGATCCTACTATGGGTGGAGTTTCAGCTAGTATAGGAATGTTAGGTGATATAAATATTGCAGAACCAAAAGCATTAATTGGTTTTGCTGGACCAAGAGTAATTGAACAAACTGTAAGAGAAAAATTACCTAAAAAATTTCAAAGAAGTGAATTTTTATTAGAAAAAGGAGCTATTGATATGATTGTTAAAAGAAATGATATGAGAAAATGTTTAGCATCTATTTTAAATAAACTTACATATCAATTTAAATAAATTTAATTTTATATATATTTTAAATAATATTTTTAATATAAATAATTTTATTTTAAATAAATAAAATAATTATTTTTAAAAAAAATTTTTATATAAAAAATATAATTTTAATTTTTTATTTTTTATTTTTCCAATTCCTAAAAATATTTTTTTTTTTCCTTGAGTTATATAAACAAAAGTATTTTTAATAAAACTTTTAATATATATTTCTTTACCATTAAATATTTTTTTAAATTCTTCATAAGAAATATTTATTGAATCTATATTCAATAATTTATTATTTATTGGCAATAAAAATTTATCAATTTTTTTAAAAAAATTTTGTAAATTTTTTTTATTTTTATATATAAATTTTAATTTTTTTATAGATATCATTTTTTCTTTTAAAAAATTTCCAACTGATAATCTTTTTAATTTTATTACATGAGCACCACATCCAATAAGTTCACCAAGATCATCTATTATAGTTCTTATATATGTTCCTTTAGAACAATGAATATATAATTCTATTATTTTTTTATTCCAAAATAATATTTTAATATCATATATATATATTTTACGTTTTTTTCTTGGTAATATTATACCTTTTCTTGCATATTTATATAATTCTTTACCATTATATTTAATTGCAGAAAACATAGGTGGTATTTGATATATTTTTCCATAAAAATATTTAATTTTTTCTTTTAAAATTAAAAAATTTATTTTTACTGGACGAATATTAATAATTTTTCCTTCTGAATCCATGGTATTTGTTCTTTTACCTAATTTAGCAACAACTTTATAAGTTTTATCAGAATTTAATACATATTGAGATAATTTAGTAAATTTTCCAAAAAAAATAGGTAACATTCCAGTAGCTAATACATCTAAAGTTCCAGCATGTCCAGCTTTTTCTGCATGAAATATTTTTTTAATTTTTTGTAATGTTGCATTAGAAGAAATTCCAGAGGGTTTATCTATTAATAATATTCCATTAATTTTTCTAATATTTTTTTTTTTGCTTTTTATTAAAAAATTCATAAATTTTTATATTTTATATAAAATTTGTTTAAATATATTAAATTTATTTTTTTATATTTTTTAATAAACTATATATTTTTATACTTTTTTCTAATGAATTATCATATATAAAATATAGTTTAGGAGTTATACGAATATTAATTTTTTTACTTAAAAAAAATCTTATAAATTTAGAAGCTTTTTGTAAAATTTTTATTTTTTTTTTCATTTCATTAATATTTTTTTTTTTAATACTATTAATAAAAATTTTTGCATAAGATAAATCTCTAGAAATTTTTACTTCAATAACATAAATATATTTAATTCTATTATCAGATATTTTTTCTTGTAAAATTACAGAAATAGATTTTTTTATTTCTTGACATAATTTAATATTACGAATTTTATAACATTCCATTTAAAATACCTAAAATAAAATTTATTAAATATTTTATTTTAAATAAAATATTTTTTATTTATTAAAAATATTTAATTTTTTATTTAAAAATAAATAATTTTATATTTATATATAAATAAAATATTAATAACTTATTTATTTAAAAAAAATTAATTTTTTTATAAAATAAATCTACTTAAATCTTCATTTGAAGATAATTTTCCTAAACTATTTTTTACATAATTTGAATTAATAGATATTTTTTTATTTTTATATTTATCTGAATTATAAGATATATCTTCCATTAATCTTTCTAAAACTGTATGTAATCTTCTAGCACCAATGTTTTCAGTTCTTTCATTAATTTTCCATGCAGTTTCAGCTATACCTTTAATTCCATTTTTAGTAAAAACAATTTCTATTCCTTCAGTAGCCATAAGTGCAATATATTGAGTTGTTAAAGAAGCATTAGGTTCTGTTAGAATTCTTTCAAAATCCTTACTAGTTAATGCAGATAATTCTACTCTAATTGGTAATCTACCTTGAAGTTCTGGAATTAAATCTGATGGACTAGATATTTGAAAAGATCCTGATGCTATAAATAAAATATAATCAGTTTTTACTATTCCATGTTTTGTAGTAACTGTACATCCTTCTACTAATGGTAACAAATCTCTTTGAACTCCTTCTCTTGATACATCAGGACCTGAATTTTCACCATATTTACAAATTTTATCTATTTCATCTATAAAAATAATTCCATTTTGTTCTACAGATTCAATGGCTTTAATTTTTAATTCTTCTGGATTAACTAATTTAGAAGCTTCTTCTTCTATTAAAAGTTTCATAGCTTCCTTAATATTTACTCTATGATTTTTTTTTTGGTTATTAGATAAATTTTTAAACATAGATTGTAATTGATTAGTTAATTCTTCCATTCCTGGAGGTGCCATAATTTCTACACCCATTTGAGATGATGAAATATTAATATCTATTTTTTTTGAATCTAAAGATCCTTCTCTTAATTTTTTTCTAAAATGTTGTCTAGTATTTGTAAATTCTTTATTTTCTTCTGATTCTCCCCAACTATTTTTAGCTGGAGGTAAAATTATATCTAAAATACGTTCTTCTGCTAATTCTTCTGCTTTAAAACGATTTTTTTTTATAGAATCTATACGAATCATTTTTACTGCAATATCAGTTAAATCTCTTATAATAGAATCTACTTCTTTTCCAACATATCCTACTTCTGTAAATTTTGTTGCTTCTACTTTTATAAAAGGAGCATGAGCTAATTTTGCTAAACGTCTTGCAATTTCTGTTTTTCCTACACCAGTAGGACCAATCATTAATATATTTTTAGGTGTTACTTCATGTCTTAAATCTTCTTTTAATTGCATACGTCTCCAACGATTTCTTAATGCAATAGCTACTGCTCGTTTAGCATCATTTTGTCCAATAATATGACTATCTAGTTCAGATACAATTTCTTTAGGAATCATTTTAGACATTTTATAATCCTTACTATTTAGATATTAATTCTTCAATAGATGAAAAATGATTAGTATATATACAAAGATCGCTTGCAATTTTAAGAGATTTTTCAACAATTTTTTTAGCACTTAATTTGGTATTTTCTAATAATGCACGAGCAGCAGATTGTGCATATGGACCACCTGATCCAATAGAAATAATATCATTTTCTGGTTGAATAACATCTCCATTTCCAGTAATAATTAAAGATGCTTTTTTATCAACAACTGCAAGAATAGCTTCTAATTTTCTTAAAATACGATTAGTTCTCCAATCTTTTGCTAATTCTACTGCAGCTTTAATAAGTTGACCATGATGTATTTCTAATTTTTTTTCAAAAAGTTCAAATAAAGTAAAAGCATCAGCTGTTCCTCCAGCAAAACCTGCAATAATTTTTTCTTTATATAAACGACGAACTTTTTTTACATTTCCTTTCATTATTGTATTACCAAGAGTAGCTTGGCCATCACCTGCCATGACAACATGATTTTTACGACGTATACTTACTATTGTTGTCAAAATATTACTCCTTTTTTATTTAATATATTTAAAATTAATTATTATTTATATTTAATTATTTTAATAAAAATTTATATTAATTTTATAAAATTTTAAAAAAATATAAAATATTATAATTATTTATTTTATTTTAAATTATTTATTTTAAATAAAGAGATAATTAAAAGTTATTTAATTAATTATTTTTTAAAATATTTATTTATATTAATATTAATTATATATGAAATAAAAATATTTTTATATAAACTTTAAATTATATTTAAATAATATTATACTATATATTCTATATCAATGCTATTATTAATAATAGAATATATTTAATTTAAAATTAAAAAATTTACAAAAATAAAAATTAATATAAATAAAATTTTTTTAAAAAATTTTATTTATATTTTATAAAAATTTATATATTTTTAAAATAAAAACTTGTAATATAAAATAAATTATATATAATTTATTTAATTATTTTAATAATTTAAATATTTAAATTATTAAATAATTTTATTTATATAATTATTTATATAAATAATTATATTTAATTTTTTAAATAAATTTTAAATTATTTTAAATAATATAATTATAAATTTTAAAAAAATTATATATATTTAATTATATATTTATTTAAATAAATAAAATATATATAGGCCCCTTAGCTCAGTTGGTTAGAGCACGCGACTCATAATCGCTAGGTCGCTGGTTCAAGTCCAGCAGGGGCCATAAAATAAAAATAATTATATTTAAAAATTTTTATATAAATATTTAAATATATTTTAATTATTTTTTAATAAAATTAATTTATTTATTCTTTTTATAAATTTATTAGGATCTTCTAAAGAACCTTTTTCTGATAGTAAAGCTTGTTCAAAAAGTAATTCTACCCATTCATTAAACAAATCTACATTATTTATATTATATAAATTTTTTATTAATTTATGATTTATATTAATTTCAAAAACATATTTTATTTCTGGAGCTTTTTGCCCAGAAACTTCAAATAATTTAGCCATTTGTGTAGACATATCATTAGAATCAGTAGTTAATACTGCAGGTGTTTCAACTAATCTATAACTAATTTTAACTTCTTTTATTCTATCATTTAAATAATTCTTTATTTTTTTTACAAAAAGTTCTGTATTTTTTGTATTATCTTCTTTTTTATTATCTATATTTTTTATATTTAATAATTCTTCTAATGAAGAATCTATTTTAGATATTGATGCAAATGGAATATTATTATATTCTGTAATATAACTCATCATCCATTCATCAACTCTATCAAAGAGTAATAAAACTTCTATATTATTTTTTTTTAATAATTCTAAATGTGGACTATTTTTAGCAGAAGAATAACTATCAGAAGATATATAATATATTTTTTTTTGTTTTTCTATCATTCTATTTGTATAAGTTTTTAATGAAATTTTTTCTTCTTCTTTTTTATTATATGTAGTAGAAAAACGTAATAATTCTAAAATTTTTTTATTATTAATTGAATCTTCTGCTGGTCCTTCTTTTAAGATTAAACCAAATTCATTCCAAAAATTATTATATTCTTTTTCATTTTTTTCTGAAAAATTATTTATCATTGATAAAATACGATTTGTTAATGATAATTTTATTTTTTTAATAATTGTATTATCTTGTAATATTTCTCTAGAAATATTTAATGGAAGATCTTTTGAATCAACTAATCCTTTTACAAATCTCAAATAATTTGGTAATAATTGTTTAGCATTATCCATTATAAATACACGTTGAACATATAATTTTAATCCATGTTTATTATTTCTATCCCAAGCATTCCATGATGATTTTTTTGGTATATATAATAAACTAGTATATTCTTGACTACCTTCAACATTATTATGACTCCAAATTAATGCATCATTAACATCTTGAGATAAATATTTATAAAATTCTTGATATTCTATTTCACTAATTTCTGATTTATTACGAATCCATAAAGCTTTTGCTTGATTAATTGTTTCCCATTCATCAGTTTTTTTTAAATTATTATTTTCTTTATTTTTTTCAAAAGATTTTTTTAATCTTACTGGTAATGAAATATGGTTAGAATATTTATTAATAATATTTTTTAAACGCCAATCATCAAGAAATTCATTTTCATTATCTCTTAAATAAAGAATAATTTTTGTACCTCTTTTATCTTTATCTATATAAGAAATATTATAACTTCCTTCTCCAGTAGATTCCCATAAAACTCCTTTATTAATTGGATATCCAGCATATCTAGTATATACAACAACTTTTTTAGAAATAATAAATGATGAATAAAATCCTACACCAAATTGTCCAATTAATGATTGATCTTTTTTAACATCTTTATTAATAGATTTTAAAAATGATTTAGTACCAGATTTTGCAATAGTTCCTAAATTATTTATAACTTCTTTATAAGTCATTCCTATTCCATTATCTTCAACAGTAATTGAAGAATCTTTTTTATCAAAAGATATATTTACAAATAAATTACTATTTCCTTCATATAATTTAGGATTTGATAATGCTTTAAATCTTAATTTATCTGATGCATCTGATGCATTAGATATTAATTCTCTTAAAAAAATTTCTTTATTTGAATAAAGAGAATGAATCATTAAATGCAAAAGTTCTTTTACTTCAGATTCAAATACTCTTGTTTCTTTTATAGACATGATAGATTCCTCAATCTATTAAATTTTTATTTAAAAAATATTTTAAAAAAGTAATTTTAAATTAGCAAGTAACTCTTCATTACCAGATAATAAAGATATTTTATTTTTTTTAATTTTTATCATTTTGTTAATTGCATCATTAAATGCAGAAGCAATTAAATCTTCTAATATGTTTTTATTATCACATAATGCATTTTTATTAATATTAACTTTTATACAATTATATGAACCATTTATAGTAACTTTTATCAATCCAGCACCAGATTCTCCTATTATTTTAAGTTTATTTATTTCTTTTTGTATTATATTGATTTTTTCTTGAGCAATTTTAGTTTGTTTTATAAAATTATTAATATCTTCTTTATTAAACATAATTTTCTCTCTAAAAGAAAAATTTTAAAATATCAAAATAAATATATTTATTAATTATTATTTTTTAAATTTTATTTTTAAAAAAAATTTTAAAATTTAATTATAAGTTTTTTAAAAAAATATTCAATTAATATTAATTTAAAAAATATTTTTTAAATTAATATTAATTGAATATTTTTTTAAAAAACTTATATAAATCATATATTTCAATTAAATTGAATAATTTGTAATAATATTATTTCTACTCCAATTCTTTGTTCAGGATAATATAAAAGATTTTTTCTACCAGTTATTATTATTTTATAATAATTTTGAATATTTTTTCCAGAACAATTTTTTGAAATATTTATAATTCTATTAATTATATCTTTATTGAATTCTAAATTATGTATAAAATTATCTTTAAGAATTTTTTTCATTGCAATATAATGCAAAATTTTTAAAATTTCTTTTAAAAGAGAATCCCAATCTATACCATAGATTGCACATTTAGAAATTTCTTTCATTAAATTAATAATATCTTTTTTTATTAAAAATTCAATAATTAATATTGGTTGTTCAATATTGATTATTCCAATCATTTCTGATATAGAATTAAATGAAATTTTATTATTTCCTAATGCAATAGCTTGATCAGTTAAACTAAGAGCATCTCTCATACTTCCATTTGCGGAACGAGATATTAAATCTAATGATTTATTATCTATTTTTATATTTTCTGATTTTAAAATAAATTTTAAACGATCACTAATATTTTTAACATTTATACATTTTAAATGTAATTGTAAACATCTAGAAAGAATTGTTGATGGTAATTTATTTATATCACTAGTAGCAAATAAAAATTTAACATGTTGAGGAGGTTCTTCTAAAGTTTTTAATAAAGCATTAAAGCTATGACGAGAAAGCATATGTACTTCATCAATTAAATATATTTTATATTTTCCTTTAACAGGCATATATTTTATTCCACTTAATAAATCTAAAGTATCTTCTACTCTTGTTTTAGAAGCTGCATCTATTTCTATTAAGTCAATAAAATATCCTTTTTCTATTTCTTTACAATTATTACAATTATTGCATGGAATTCCTATATTATTAACATAACAATTTAATCCTTTAGCTAATAATCTTGCTAGAGTAGTTTTACCAACCCCTCTTGTACCAGAAAATAAATATGAATGATGAATTTTATTTAAAAATAAACTATTAATTAATAGTTTTATTATATGTTTTTGACCAACAACTTCATTGAAATTTTTAGGACGCCATTTTAAAGCAAGAACTTTATAAGTCATATAATTAAAAATTATTTATATTTTATTGATAAAAAATTTTATTAAATTAAAATTTTTTATATAAGAAAAATATTTAATATTTTATATATTAAAATAATTTAAATAATATATAGATTTTTTATATAAAAAAATATAAATATTATTTATTTTTTTATAAATCCTTTTTCTATTTCTTTTAATGCTATAATTGTATATTTATCATTTTTTTTATCTATAAGTGCATCTTTTTTTTTATCCTGAAGTTGACGAGCACGTTTTGCAGCAACTAAAACTAAATCAAATCTATTACCAATTTTTTCTACAGCATTTTGTACTGTAACACGAGCCATATATTTTCCCATATAAAAATTATAAATAAATTTAATAAATTAAATTGTAATTTAATCTGTTATTAATTTTTTAATTAAAGAAGAATAATATTTTTTTTGTTTATTTAGTTCAAGTTTATTAGAAAAATAAATATGTTTTAAATCTTGTAAAGCAATATTTATATCTTTATTTATGATTAAATAATCATATTCATAATAATGTTTTATTTCTTCTTTTGAATTATATATTCTTTCTATTATAGAATTTTTACTATCTTTTCCTCTTTTATAAAGTCTTTTTTCTAATTCATTTTTAGATGGAGGAAGTATAAAAATACTTTTTGTATTTGAAATTTTTTTTCTAATAGTTTGAGCTCCTTTCCAATTAATATCAAGAAAAACATCAATACCTTTTTTTAACATATTTTTAATTTTTTTTTTAGATGTTCCATAATAATTGTTAAAAATTTTTTCATATTCTAAAAAATAATTTTTTAATTTCATTTGATGAAATTTTTTTTTTGTAATAAAATAATAATGTTTTTTATTAAATTCATTTATACGTATATTACGAGTTGTATATGAAACTGAAAAATAAAATTTATATAATGATTTTATTTTAATAAATTTTTTTATAAGAGTTGATTTTCCTGCTCCACTAGGAGCAGATATAATATATAATGTTCCTAAGTTCATAATAAATTTCTTCTAATATATAAATTTTTTAAAAAATTTATTTTATAAAATTTTTATATAAAATTATATTATTAATTTATGTAAATATATAAAAATATATTTTATATTTAAAAATAAATTATAATTATTAATTTATTTAAAATTTTATAAAAAATTATATCATAAAATATTTTCATATTTATAAAAATTATTTAAATATTAAAATTTATATAAAAATTTAAAAAAAATAAAAAATTAATAAAAAATAAATATTTATATATAAATATAATAATTTATTATTTTTTATATAAAAATGTAAAATATATTATTTATTTTTTAAGATATAAATAAAAATATATTTGATTTTTTTCTAATAATTTTAAATACCATTATTTTTAATTTTTTATTACAATTATTTTTTAACATTTCAATATTTTTAATTTTTTTATTATTTAATTCAATAATTAAATCATGTTTTTTTAATCCTGAAAACCAAGCTGGTGAATTTTTAATTAAATTTTTAACTAAAACACCATCTATTCCTTTATTTGATTTTCCATTAATTAATTTAGCTCCTTCTAATTTTGGAATTGAAATTTCTTGAGAAATAAAAGAATTTTTATTTAAAATTACAAATATATTTTTTTTATATCCTTTTCTTAAAATCCCAAGTTTAATAGATTTTCCAGGCATAGTAGTACTAATTTTTATAAGTAATTCAGAAAAATTTTCTATAGGTTTATCTTCAAAAGAAAAAATTATATCTCCTGATTTAATTCCTGATTTTTCAGCAGATGAACCAATTATTACTTCACTTACAAAAATACCTTTTTGATTTTCTAATCCAATTGCTTTTGATAAATCATTAGTTATTTCTATTCCTTTTATTCCTAATTTTCCATGTTTTACTTTTCCAAAAGTAATAAGTTGTTGAATTAAATTTTTTACTATATTACTTGGAATAGCAAATCCAATTCCTATATTTCCTCCTCCTGGAGTTAAAATTGCTGTATTAATACCAATTAGTTCACCATTAAGATTAACTAATGCTCCACCTGAATTACCTCTATTAATAGAAGCATCTGTTTGAATAAAATTTTCTAAACCTTCTATATTTAATCCACTTCTTCCTAAAGCTGAAATAATTCCAGCTGTTGCTGTTTGTCCTAATCCAAAAGGATTACCAACAGCAACAGCAAAATCTCCTACATGTAATAAATCAGAATCTGCAAATTTAATTTCAGTCAAATCCTTATTACAAGGTATTTGAAGTAATGCAATATCTATTTTTTTATCATATCCAATTAATTTAGCATTAAATTCTCTTCCATCATTTAATTTAATTTTAATTTTATTTGCATCATGTATTACATGATTATTTGTAATAATATATCCTTTATTAGAATCAATAAGAACTCCAGATCCTAATCCTTGAAATGAATGAAATCCTTTATTATTTCCTGGAATATCTAATCCAAAAAAATATTTAAATTCTTTAGGTAAAAAAGAATTTGTAATAGATTTCATTCCTTTTATATGAATACTAACAACTGTTGGTAAAACTTTTTTTAACATTGGAGCTAAACTTTTTTTATATTTAAAAGAACTATTAAATTGTTCTATTTCTTTTCCAAAAGAAAAAAAACTAAATAACATACAAATTATTAATAATTTAGATATTAAAATTTTTTTAATCATATTATTCACTCTATATTTTAAATTAAATAAAAATTTTTAAAAAAATAAATATTTATTTATACTAATTAATTTATATTTTTAAATTATTTATATAATTTTTATAAATATAAAATATTATTTTATTAATATAAAAATTATACAAAAAATATAAATATATAAAAATATAATTTTATTTTAAATTTTTTATAAAATTTTAACAAATTAATTAATTTTTATAAATATAAATAAATATTTATTTTATAATAATTTTTATTAAAATTTTAATTTTAAAATAAAAATTTTTTTATTTTAAAATTAAATTTTAATTTAATTAAATTTATATGTTATATTAATATATAAAAATTTTTAAAATTTTAATAAATTTTTTAAATTAAATTTTTATTAAAAATAATAATATAACATTAAACATTAAATATAGGTTTTATCAATGAATTTTTTTTTCTCTCAAGCTATGGCTTCAAATAATACATTATCTCAAGATAATCCATATTTTTTATTAATTATTTTTTCAATATTTATTATATTATTTTATATTTTTAGTATTATTCCACATCAAAAAAAAAATAAAATACATATTAAATTAATAAAATCTTTAAAAATAGGAGATGAAGTATTAATAAATACAGGTTTTGTAGGAAAAATTTTATCTATTGGAAATGATGGATATATTGCTATATTACTTAATGATTCTACAAAAATAATTATAAAAAATGATTTAATTATTAATATTTTACCAAAAGGTATAATGAAAAAATTATTTTCTTAAAAATAATTAATAATTTTTAAGAAAAATTTTATAAATTTATAAATATATTTTTTAAAAAATTATATAA
This sequence comes from Sodalis-like secondary symbiont of Drepanosiphum platanoidis, assembly GCF_964059955.1. Classification (GTDB taxonomy): domain Bacteria; phylum Pseudomonadota; class Gammaproteobacteria; order Enterobacterales; family Enterobacteriaceae. The sequence goes on along the minus strand of NZ_OZ060924.1, from coordinate 270,479 downwards.
ATATTATATATATTTAACTATTTTTAAAAAAAAATTAATAATATTTAAAATAAAATTTATATATTTAATTTATAAAAATTTTTATTATTTTAATAATTTTAATATTGTTAAATATTTAATAAAATATGAATATTTTATTAAATTTTATATTTTTTAAAAAAAATTAAAATAAATTAATTATAAAATTAATAATAAAATATTATTAACAAATAATTTTATTTAATTTAAATTAAATAAAATATATATAATAATTAAAAAATTTTAATTTAATTAATTTTAAAAATTTTATTAAAAATTTAATTCTTGATTAAAAATTAAATTTAAATTAAAGTTTATAAAAATATTTATAAATTTTAAAAAATCAATTAAAATTTATAAAAATTAAAAATTTTAATTAATTTTTAATTAAATTATATAATAAATATATTATTATATTAATAATATATTTTATTTAAATAAAGGAAATAATATGGCTAAAAAAATAAAAACCTATGTAAAAATTCAGGTTTCTTCAGGATTAGCCAATCCTAGTCCTCCAATTGGTCCTGCTTTAGGACAACATGGTATTAATATTATGGAATTTTGTAAATCTTTTAATTTAAAAACAAAAGATTTTGAAAAAGGTATACCTATTCCAGTAGTTATTACTATATATTCTGATAAATCTTTTGATTTTATTATGAAAACTCCTCCAGCTTCTTTTTTATTAAAAAAAGCAGCAGGAATAAAGAAAGGATCTAGTAATTCTAAAAAAGAAAAAGTTGGAAAAATAAATAATGAAGATTTAAAAAAAATTGTAAAATTAAAAGAAAATGATATGACAGGTACAAATATAGATTCAATGATTAATTCTATTATAGGAACAGCTAATTCTATGGGTATTGTAGTGGGAAAGTAAAATGATTAAATTTAATAAAAGAATAAAAAATATTAGAAAAAAAATAAATATTGAAAAAGAATATGATATTAATGAAGCTATTTTTCTTATTAAAAAAACTGCTAAAGCTAAATTTATTGAAAGTATAGATGTATCTATTAATTTAGGAATTAATACAAAAAAATCAGATCAAAATGTAAGAGGTTCTATTATCCTTCCAAAAGGAACTGGACGTATAATTAAAATTGCAGTTTTTACTCAAGGATTAAATATAGAATTAGCAAAAAAAGCTGGAGCTGATTTTATAGGAACAAATGATTTAGCAGAAAAAATTAAAAATAATAAAATTATTGTAAATTCAATTATTGCATCTCCTGATGTTATGCATATAGTTAGTAAATTAGGAAAAATTTTAGGTCCACGTGGATTAATGCCTAATCCTAAATTTGGTACTGTTACAGATAATATACAAAAAGCAATAAAAAATGCTAAATCTGGTCAAATATATTATAAAAATGATAAAAATGGAATTATACATACAATAATTGGAAAATCTAATTTTTTAAATAATGATTTAAAATTAAATTTAGAATGTTTAATTTTAGAAATAAAGAAAAATAAACCAACAAATATTAAAGGATTATATATAAAAAAAATTACTATATCTACAACAATGGGAGTTGGTATTAAAATTAATATTAATAGTTTAAATATATAAATTATATTATATATATAATATAATTATATATTTGACTTATATTATAATATAATATATAATTATAAAAAAATTATTATAAAATAAGATTATTTTTATATAAATTTATATTAAATAATTAAGTTACTTAATAAAATTTAGAATTTTAATTCTAAAATTATTTAGGAGAAAAAGCTAATGGCATTAAGCCTTCAAGACAAAAAAAATATTGTTTCTGAAGTAAAACAAGCAGCCAAAAGCACATTATCCGCTGTTATTGCAAATTTTTGTGGCATTTCTTCAATAGAAATGACAAATTTAAGAAAAAAAGCTAGAAAAAATAATGTTAATTTATATGTAATAAAAAATACTCTTATAATTAAAATTATTAAAAATACTCAATTTAAATCTTTAAAAAAATCTTGTAAAGGACAATCTATAATTGCATTTTCTAATATTCATCCAGGATCAGCAGCAAGAATTTTAAAAGAATTTTCAGAAAATAACAAAAAATTTAAAATTAAAGGAGCATCATTTAAAGGCAAATTTATATCTTCATCTAAAATTAGTTATTTAGTAAATCTTCCTACTCAAGAAGAAGCATTAATAAAATTTATATGGTCTATTAAAGATGCATCTACTGGAAAACTTATTCGATCACTCTCTTCTATTACAAACATAAATTAATAAAAAATTTTATTTTATATTCATATGGACTAATAATTTATATTCATAATATATATTTTATAATTAATAATTAATTATTTATATATTTTAAATATAAATTTTATCTAAAATGTGAATTTTAGGAATATTTTATGACATCTATTACTAAACAACAGATTATTGATACAATATCTAAAATGTCTATTTCAGACATATCTGAATTAGTTTCTATGATAGAAAAAAAATTTGGAGTTTCTTCAAATATTATACCTACAATAAATTCTGAATCTTCTAAAAAAATTGAAGAAAAAACTGAATTTGAAGTATTATTAACTAATATTGGAAATAATAAAATATCAGTTATTAAATCTGTACGAAGTTGTCTTGGTTTAGGATTAAAAGAATCAAAAGATTTAGTAGAATCAGCACCTATATCATTAAAAAGTGGAATAAATAAAGAAGATGCAAATAATTTAAAAAAATCTTTAGAAGAAGCAGGAGCTTCTGTTGAAATTAAATAAAATTAAAGAATTTATTATTTAATAATGGCTGATGATTTATAATCATCGGCCTTTTTGATATAATATATAATAAAATAAAGTTTATTTATATTAAAAATATAAATAAACTTTAAAAATTATATATTTTAAATATTTTATTTATTTAAAAAAAATATTTATTATATTATTCACTATTTTAAAATAAAGGAAATTATATTGTATATATTTTTTAAAAAAAATAAAATATATCAACTTTTAAATTAGTTTAGGAATTTTATGGTTTATTCATATACTGAAAAAAAACGTATTCGTAAAGATTTTGGAAAATTACCACAAATTTTAGATATTCCATATCTTTTATCTATTCAAATAAATTCGTTTCAAAAGTTTATTAAACCTGATTCAAAAGGACATCATGGATTAGAATCTGCTTTTAGATCAGTATTTCCAATATTAAGTTATAATGGTAATTGTGAATTACAATATGTTAATTATAATTTAAGTGAATCTGTATTTAATGTTAAAGAATGTCAAATTAGAGGTGCTACATATTCATCTCCTTTACGTGTTAAATTACGTTTAATAATTTATGAACGTGAATCTTCTGAAGGAACAGTTAAAGATATTAAAGAACAAGAAGTATATATGGGAGAAATTCCATTAATGACAAATAATGGAACTTTTATTATTAATGGAACTGAAAGAGTAGTAGTTTCACAACTTCATAGAAGTCCGGGTGTATTTTTTGATAGTGATAAAGGTAAAACTCATTCTTCAGGTAAAATTTTATATAATGCTAGAATTATACCATATAGAGGATCATGGATAGATTTTGAATTTGATCCAAAAGATAATTTATTTGTTAGAATAGATAGAAGAAGAAAATTACCAGCAACTATTTTATTACGTGCATTAAATTATGATACAACAAATATTTTACAAATTTTTTTTGAAATTGTAACTTATAAAATTAATAATAAATTATTATGTATGGAATTAGTACCAGAAAGATTAAGAGGTGAAACAGCATTATTTGATATAAAATCTAATGGAATAACGTATGTAGAAAAAGGAAGAAGAATAACAGCTCGTCATATTAAATTAATTAAAAAAAATTCTGTAAAAAATATTAATGTTCCTTTAGAATATATTTTTGGAAAAGTAGTATCAAAAGATTATTTTGATCCAAATACTGGAGAGATTATTATTTTTTCAAATACAAAATTAAATTTAGAATATATAGATAAATTAATTTCATCTGGACATAAATCAATTGAAACTATATTTACAAATGATTTAGATAATGGATCTTATATATCAGATACATTAAAAATTGATACTACAAAAAATAAAACAGATGCATTAATAGAAATATATAGAATGATGCGTCCTGGAGAACCTCCAACAAAAGAAGCAGCAGAAAATTTATTTTTAAATTTATTTTTTTCAGAAGATAGGTATGATTTATCCCCAGTAGGTCGAATGAAATTTAATAGAGCTCTTTTAAGAAAAAAAATTGATGGATCTGGAATTTTAAATAAAAAAGATATTATTGATGTAATGAAAAGATTAATTGATATTAGAAATGGAAAAGGAGAAATAGATGATATAGATCATCTTGGAAACAGAAGAATAAAATCTGTTGGAGAAATGGTAGAAAACCAATTTAGAATTGGATTAATAAGAGTAGAAAGATCAGTAAGAGAAAGATTATCTTTAGGTGATATAGATAACTTTATGCCACAAGATGTTATTAATGCAAAACCTATTTCTTCAATAATAAAAGAATTCTTTGGATCTAGTCAATTATCACAATTTATGGATCAAAATAATCCATTATCTGAAATTACTCATAAAAGAAGAATTTCTGCTTTAGGTCCTGGTGGTTTAACAAGAGAACGAGCAGGATTTGAAGTACGAGATGTTCATCCTACTCATTATGGAAGAGTTTGTCCTATAGAAACACCAGAAGGACCAAATATTGGATTAATTAATTCATTATCAGTATATGCTCAAACTAATAAATATGGTTTTTTAGAAACACCATATAGATGTGTTAAAGATTTAAAAGTAACAAATGAAATTCATTATTTATCAGCAATTGAAGAAGGAAATTTTATTATTGCTCAAGCAAATACAAAAATAGATGCATTAGGTAATTTTGTTGATAATTTTGTTACATGTCGTTATAAAGATGAATCAAGTCTTTTTAGTAAAGAAAAAGTTAATTATATGGATGTTTCTACTCAACAAATAGTTTCTGTTGGTGCATCATTAATTCCATTTTTAGAACATGATGATGCTAATCGTGCTTTAATGGGAGCTAATATGCAACGTCAAGCAGTTCCTACACTTAAATCTGAAAAACCACTTGTTGGTACAGGAATGGAAAGATCTGTTGCAATAGATTCTGGAGTAACTATTATTGCTAAAAGAGGTGGAAAAGTACAATATGTAGATTCATCTAGAATTGTAATTGATGTTAATCAAGAAGAATTTTTTTATGGAGAATCTAGTATTGATATATATAATTTAACAAAATATGCAAGATCTAATCAAAATACATGTATTAATCAAATACCATGTGTTTCTATAAAAGATTTTATTAGAAAAGGAGATGTTTTAGCTGACGGTCCATCTACTGATTTAGGAGAATTAGCTCTTGGACAAAATATGCGTATTGCATTTATGCCATGGAATGGATATAACTTTGAAGATTCTATGCTTGTTTCTGAACGTGTAATTCATAAAGATCGTTTTACTAGTATTCATATTCAAGAACTTTCATGTATCGCTCGTGATACAAAACTTGGACAAGAAGAAATTACATCAGATATACCAAATGTTGGAGAATCAGCTCTTTCTAAATTAGATGAATCTGGTATTGTTTATATTGGAGCAGAAGTTAATGGTGGAGATATATTAGTAGGAAAAGCTACACCAAAAGGAGAAACACAATTAACACCAGAAGAAAAATTACTTAGAGCTATTTTTGGAGAAAAAGCTTCTGATGTAAAAGATTCTTCACTTAGAGTTCCAAATGGAGTTTCTGGTACAATATTAGATGTTCAAATTTTTATTAGAGATGGAGTAAAAAAAGATAAAAGAACATTAGAAATTGAAGAATTACAATTAAATCAAATTAAAAAAGATTTTACTGAAGAATTAAAAATATTAGAAGAAAGTATATTTAAAAGAATTTATAAAATTTTATTATCTAATGGAATAGAAAATAGTTTAATTAATAAATTAACTCGTAAAGAATTTTTAGAATTTTCTTTAAAAACTAAATTAAATAAAAATAAATTAAAAATTTTAGTTTTTCAATATAATGAATTAAAAAAATTTTTTGAAAAAAAATTAGAAAAAAAACGTAAAAAAATTATACAAGGAGATGATCTTGCCCCTGGTGTATTAAAAATAGTTAAGGTTTATTTAGCAGTAAAAAGACAAATACAACCAGGAGATAAAATGGCTGGAAGACATGGAAACAAAGGAGTTATATCTAAAATAAATCCTATTGAAGATATGCCATATGATAAAGATGGTAATCCTGTTGACATGGTTTTAAATCCATTAGGTGTTCCATCTAGGATGAATATAGGTCAAATTTTAGAAACTCATTTAGGTATGGCTGCTAAAGGAATTGGCGATAAAATTAATAATATGATAAAAAAGAATGAAACAATTAAAGAAATAAAAAATTTTATACAAAATGCTTATAATCTAGGAAATAATATAAGAAAAAAAGTTGATCTTAAAGATTTTTCTGAACATGATTTAATATGTTTAGCAAAAAATTTAAAAAATGGAATGCCTATGGCTACTCCAGTATTTGATGGAGCTAAAGAAGATGAAATAAAAAAAATGTTAGATTTAGCTGATTTACCTACTTCTGGACAAATAACTTTATTTGATGGAAGAACTGGAGAAAAATTTGAAAGAAAAGTAACTGTAGGTTATATGTATATGTTAAAACTAAATCATCTTGTTGATGATAAAATGCATGCAAGATCTACTGGATCTTATAGTTTAGTCACTCAACAACCCTTAGGTGGAAAAGCACAATTTGGTGGACAACGTTTTGGAGAAATGGAAGTTTGGGCTTTAGAAGCTTATGGAGCAGCATATACTTTACAAGAAATGTTAACTGTAAAATCAGATGATGTTAATGGTCGTACAAAAATGTATAAAAATATTGTAGATGGTAACCATACTATGGAACCTGGTATACCTGAATCTTTTAATGTATTGTTAAAAGAAATTAGATCTCTTGGAATTAATATAGATTTAGAAGAAAATTAATTTTTTTAAAAAAACTTATAAAGTATTTTTATTAATTTAAAATTATTTTAGTTTTACTCCGACAGGAGATCCTTAGTGAAAGATTTAATTAAATTATTAAAAATTCAAAATAAAATTGAAGAATTTAATTCAATTAAGATATCTTTAGCTTCTCCAGATATGATCAGATCTTGGTCTTTTGGTGAAGTTAAAAAACCAGAAACAATTAATTATCGTACTTTTAAACCAGAAAGAGATGGATTATTTTGTGCACGTATTTTTGGACCTATTAAAGATTATGAATGTTTATGTGGAAAATATAAAAGACTTAAACATAGAGGAGTTGTTTGTGAAAAATGTGGTGTAGAAGTAACTCAAACTAAAGTTAGAAGAGAAAGAATGGGACATATTGAATTATCTTCTCCTACTGCACATATTTGGTTTTTAAAATCCTTACCATCTCGAATAGGTTTATTATTAGATATGCCTTTAAGAGATATAGAACGTGTTTTATATTTTGAATCATATGTAGTTATTGAAGCTGGAATGACTAATTTAGAAAAATGTCAAATTTTAACTGAAGAACAATATTTAGATGCATTAGAAGAATTTGGAGATGAATTTAATGCAAAAATGGGTGCTGAAGGAATTCAAAGTTTATTAAAAAATATAAATATTAAAATAAAATGTAAACAATTACGTGAAGAACTTAAAGAAATAAATTCTGAAACTAAAAGAAAAAAATTTACAAAAAGAATTAAATTATTAGAATCTTTTCTTAAGAGTAATAATAAACCTGAATGGATGATTTTAACAGTATTACCTGTATTACCACCTGATCTTAGACCATTAGTTCCATTAGATGGAGGAAGATTTGCAACTTCAGATTTAAATGATTTATATCGTAGAGTTATTAATAGAAATAATAGATTAAAACGTTTATTAGATTTATCTGCTCCAGATATTATAATTCGTAATGAAAAAAGAATGTTACAAGAAGCAGTAGATGCATTATTAGATAATGGAAGAAGAGGAAGAGCAATAATAGGATCTAATAAAAGACCTTTAAAATCATTAGCAGATATGATAAAAGGAAAACAAGGTCGTTTTCGTCAAAATCTTTTAGGTAAACGTGTAGATTATTCTGGAAGATCTGTTATTACTGTTGGACCATATCTTCACTTACATCAATGTGGACTTCCAAAACAAATGGCTCTTGAATTATTTAAACCATTTATTTATGGAAAATTAGAAGAAAAAAAATTTGCTACTACAATAAAAGCAGCTAAAAAAATGGTAGAAAGAGAAGAATCTGTTGTATGGGATATATTAGATGAAGTAATTCATGAACATCCTATTATGTTAAATAGAGCACCTACATTACATAGATTAGGAATACAAGCTTTTGAACCTGTTTTAATTGAAGGAAAAGCAATTCAATTACATCCTTTAGTTTGTGCTGCATATAATGCTGATTTTGATGGAGATCAAATGGCTGTTCATATTCCATTAACTCTTGAAGCTCAATTAGAAGCTAGAGCTTTAATGATGTCTACTAATAATATTTTATCTCCTGCAAATGGAGAACCTATTATTGTTCCATCTCAAGATGTTGTTCTTGGTATTTATTATATGACACGAGATAAAATAAATGCACGTGGTGAAGGTATGATTTTAACTGGACCAAAAGAAGCAGAAAGAGTATATCGTTCTGGAATTGCTGAATTACATGCTCGTGTTAAAGTTCGTATTATTGAATATAAAAAAATAGATAAAAAAAATTTTTTAGAAAAAAAATATATAATAGATACAACAATTGGAAGATCTATTTTATGGATGATTGTTCCTAAAGGTTTATCTTTTTCTATTTTAAATAAATCATTAGGTAAAAAAGATATATCTCATATGATAAATACATGTTATAGAGTTCTTGGACTACAACCAACAGTTTTATTTGCTGATCAAATTATGTATACTGGATTTTCATATGCAGCTCGTTCTGGAGCTTCTGTTGGTATAGATGATATGGTAATACCAGATGAAAAATTTGATATTATTAATAAAACAGAAAAAGAAGTTTCAGAAATTCAAAAACAATTTCAATCTGGTCTTGTAACTGCTGGTGAAAGATATAACAAAGTTATAGATATATGGGCTTCAGCAAATGAAAAAATTGCACGGGCTATGATGAATAATTTATCTACAATAAAAGTTTTAGATAGATTTAATAAAAAAAGATCTCAAACATCTTTTAATAGTATATTTATGATGGCTGATTCAGGTGCTAGAGGTTCTGCAGCACAAATAAGACAATTAGCTGGTATGAGAGGTTTAATGGCAAAACCAGATGGATCTATTATTGAAACTCCAATAACTGCAAATTTTCGTGAAGGTTTAAATGTATTACAATATTTTATTTCAACACATGGTGCAAGAAAAGGACTAGCTGATACAGCATTAAAAACTGCTAATTCAGGTTATTTAACAAGAAGATTAGTTGATGTAGCACAAGATTTAGTTGTAACAGAAAATGATTGTGGAACATTGTTAGGTATAACAATGACTCCTATTATTGAAGGAAAAGATGTTAAAGATACTCTACGTGATAGAGTTCTTGGAAGAGTTTTAGCAGAAGATATTTATAAACCAGGAACTTCTGATTTTCTTTTAAAAAGAAATACTCTTTTAAATGAAAAATATTGTAATATTTTAGAAAAAAATTCTATAGATTGTATTAAAGTTAGATCTGTTGTAACTTGTGATTCAGATTTTGGAGTATGTGCTAATTGTTATGGTAGAGATTTAGCTAGAGGGCATATAATAAATAAAGGAGAAGCAATAGGTGTTATTGCTGCTCAATCAATTGGTGAACCAGGTACACAACTTACAATGCGTACTTTTCATATAGGAGGAGCTGCGTCAAGATCAGCATCTGAATCAAGAATTCAAGTAAAAAATACAGGTAAAATTAGATTAATTAATTCTAAATTTGTTACAAATTTTAATAAAAAAATAGTTATTACTTCTCGTAATACTGAATTACAAATTGTAGATATATTTGGAAGAATTAAAGAAAGTTATAAAGTACCATATGGTGCTTTAATGGATAAAAAAAATGAAGATAGTGTTATAAGTGGAGAAACTGTTGCAAATTGGGATCCTCATACTGTTCCTATTATTACAGAAGTTAATGGATTTGTTAGCTTTATAGATATGATTGATGGACAAACTATTATTAGACAAACTGATGAATTAACTGGAGTATCTTCTATAGTTATATTAGATACAGCAGAACGTACTGGAATTGGAAAAGATTTAAGACCTGCTTTAAAAATTATTGATATAAATAATAAAGAAGTTTTAATTCCAGGAACTGATATACCAGCTCAATATTTTTTACCTGGTAGAGCAATTGTTCATATAGAAAATAAAACACAAATAACAACAGGAGATACATTAGCTAGATTACCTCAAGAAACAAGTGGAACTAAAGATATTACTGGTGGATTACCTAGAGTTGCAGATCTTTTTGAGGCTAGACGTCCCAAAGAACCTGCTATTTTATCTGAAATATCTGGAATAATTTCATTTGGAAAGGAAACAAAAGGTAAAAGACGTTTAATAATTTCATCTTTAAATTCTGATAAATCACATGAAGAAATGGTTCCTAAATGGAGACATTTAAATGTTTTTGAAGGAGAAAAAGTAGAAAAAGGAGATATTATTTCTGATGGTCCAGAATCTTCATATGATATACTTAGATTAAGAGGAGTACATGCAGTAACTCAATATATTGTTAATGAAGTACAAGAAGTTTATAGATTACAAGGAGTTAAAATAAATGATAAACATATTGAAGTTATAATAAGACAAATGTTAAGAAAAGCTACTATTATAGAACCAGGTGATTCTTTATTTTTAAAAGGAGAACAAGTAGAATACTCTAATATAAAATTAGTAAATAAAATTCTTATAAAAGAATCTAAAAATAAAATAATATATAATCGTGATTTATTAGGAATTACAAAGGCTTCTTTAGCCACTGAATCATTTATATCTGCTGCATCTTTTCAAGAAACAACTAGAGTATTAACAGAATCTTCTGTAGCTGGTAAACGTGATAAGCTTAGAGGATTAAAAGAAAATGTAATTATTGGAAGATTAATTCCTGCAGGAACTGGTTATTCTTATCATAAATCAAGAATAAAAAAAAGAAAAAAAATAAAATCTTCTATTATTCCAAACAAAATAAATACAAATATTACAGTTGATGAAGCTTCAGCAAATTTATCTGAGTTATTAAATTCAAATTTTTATAAAGATATTAATAAAAAATAAATATTTAAAATATATATAATTTATTTTAATATTTTACATAAAAAAATATAACAATATTATTATAATAAGAATATTGTTATATTTATATTTTAATAAAATTTAAAAATTATATTTATACAATATAAATATTAAATAAAAATTTTTTAAATAAATATATTTTACATAAAATATATTTATTTAAAAAATAATTTTTATATATTTATATAACATTTTAAAATAAATTATATAACAGAGAAGCAGGGATTTGAACCCTGGAAGAAAATATAATTTCCTTAACGATTTTCGAAATCGTTCCGTTAAACCTCTCCGGCACTTCTCTTTAAAAAATTATTTTAAATATTTTAAAAATTTTATATTTAAATTATTAATAATAAAATAATAAATTTTATATAATTTATTTTATTTATATTTAATAAATTTATTGCAAAAAAAAATATTTTATATAATAATAAATATTATTTATAATTTATATAAATTAATTAAAAATTTTAATAAAATTAATAAAAATAAATAAAATAATTTCATTATTATAAATAAATTTTATATTTATTTAAAATAATTAATTTTTAATTTTATTAAAATTTATTTAAATAAATATTTTTATATATAAACATATTAATAATATTAATTATAATTATATAATACTTATTATGTAATAAATTTTTTTATAAAAAGAAATATTATGCCATTAATTACTTTAAAAAATAATAAAAATTATTTTTTTAAAAATTCTATATCTTTATATGATATAGCAAGTAAAATTTATCCAAATAAAAAACAATTATATATTGCAGGATATATTAATGGTAAATTAGTAGATATGATAGATTTAGTTGATCAAGATTCAAAGATAGAATTTATTACAATTAAAAATACAGAAAGTATAAAAATTATACGAAATTCTTGTATATATTTATTTGAATATGCAATAAAAAAAATTTGGCCTTCTATAAATATAATATCAAATAATATAATTGATTATGGTTTTTATTTTGACATAGAATTAAATTTTTTTTTAAAAAAAAATGATTTTAATAAAATAGAAAATTTTATAAATAAATTAATTTATAAAAATTATAAAATTTTAAAAAAAAAAATTAATATAAAAGAAGCATTTAAGATTTTTAATAAAAAAGATGAAAAATTTAAAAAATATTTTTTAAATAAAAAAATAAATAAAAATAAATTTTTAAATATTTATTATTATAAAAATTATTTAAATATTTCTAATATACCTCATGTATCAAATATAAATTTTTGTAAATATTTTAAATTAATTAAAATTTCTTTTTTAGATAAAAATATTAATAATAATTGCATATTACAAAGAATATATATAACTTCTTGGAGAAATAAAAAAGAATTAGATAATTATTTAAATTCTTTTAAAGAAATATTAAAACGTGATCATAGAAAAATTAATAAACAACTTAATTTATATGATATCCAAGAAAATTTACCTGGAATGGTTTTTTGGAATAAAAATGGTTTTATAATTTTTAAAGAATTAAAAAAATTTATAAGAAAAAAATTAAAAAAATATAATTATAAAGAAGTTAAAACTCCATTTATGATGAATAAATCTTTATGGAAAAAAACTGGGCATTGGAAAAATTTTTCTGATAAAATGTTTTCTATTTCATCAGAAAATATTGAATATTGTATTAAACCAATGAATTGTCCAGGACATATTCAAATATTTAAAATAGGAATAAAATCTTATAAAAATCTTCCTTTTCGTATAGCAGAATTTGGTATATGTCATCGTAAAGAACCATCAGGTTCTTTACATGGATTAATGAGATTAAAAGAATTTACACAAGATGATGCTCATATTTTTTGTACAAAAAAACAAGTATATAATGAAATAAAAAAGTGTATAAATATGACATATGATATATATAAAATATTTGGTTTTAAAAAAATTTTAGTAAAATTTTCTACTAAACCAAAAAAATATATTGGAAGTGATGAAATTTGGAAAAGTGCAGAAAAAGATTTAGAAAATGTTCTTAAAAATAATAATATTAAATTTACATATGAATATGGTAATGGTGCATTTTATGGTCCTAAGATTGAATTTACTTTATTAGATTCTTTAAATAGATTGTGGCAATGTGGTACAATTCAACTTGATTTTTTTCTTTCAATAAGATTAAATGCTACATATATTAATGAAAAAAATGAAAAAAAATTTCCTATTATAATACATAGAGCTATTTTAGGATCTATTGAAAGATTTATAGGAATAATAACAGAAGAATATATAGGAAATTATCCTACTTGGTTATCACCAATACAAGTAATATTAATTAATATTACTTATAATCAAGAAAGTTATATTAAAAAAATAAAAAAAATAATATCTTTAGAAGGAATACGAGTTAAAAAAGATTTAAGAAATGAAAAAATAGGATTTAAAATTCGTGAACATATTTTATCTAAAATACCATATATAATTATTTGTGGAGATAAAGAAGTAAAAAATAATACAGTATCTCTTAGAACAAGATATGGAAAAAATTTAAATAATATAAGTTTAATTCAAGCTATAAAAGATATTAAAAAAGATATTGTAAAAAAAAATATTTTTAATAAGGGGGAATAAAATATTAAAGTCGGAAAAAAAAATCAAATAATAAATTTTTATCGAATTAATAAAGAAATTTTAGCTAAAAAAATTCGATTAACTGGTATAAAAAATGAACAGCTTGGAATTATGAGTTTAATTCAAGCTTTAAAAATTTCAGAAAAATTAGAAGCAGATTTAGTAGAAATAAGTCCAAATGCTGAACCTCCAGTATGTAAGATAATGGATTATGGAAAATTTTTATATAAAAAAAGAAAAGCTGCTAAAGATCAAAAAAAGAAACAAAAAAAAATACAAATTAAAGAAATAAAATTTAGACCTAATACAGATAAAAATGATTATAATATTAAGTTAAAAAGTTTAATTAAATTTCTTAAAGATGGTAATAAAGTAAAAATTACTCTTAGATTTAGAGGAAGAGAAATGGCTCATCAAAAATTAGGTATACAAGTATTAAATCGTGTTAAAGAAGATTTAATTAAAATATCAATAATAGAATTTTTTCCTAATAAAGTTGAAGGACGTCAAGCTACTATGATACTTTCACCAAAAAAAAATTATTAAAAATTAAATAAATTAATTAATAATATTTTAAAATTAAAAAAATAACTTAATTAAATAATTAATATAAAACATATTAATTTTTATACAAATAAAATTCATTATTTAAATATTAGGAATTAATTTATGCCAAAAATAAAAACTATTAAAAGTTCTAATAAAAGATTTAAAAAAACTTCTTCTGGTCTTTTAAAGAAAAAAAATTCTAATATGCGTCATATTCTTACTAAAAAATCTACTAAACGTAAACGTCATCTTCGTTCTAAATCTTTAGTTTCAAAAAAAGATAAAAAAATAATTTTTCGTTGTTTACCTTATTTGTAAGGTATATAAAATAATTAATTAAATATTGTTAAATTTAGGAGAATATATGGCGCGTGTTAAACGTGGAGTTATTGCTCATGCACGTCATAAAAAAATTTTAAAAAAAGCAAAGGGTTATTATGGTGCACGTTCTCGTGCATATAAAATAGCTTATCAAGCTGTTATAAAGGCAGGGCAATATTCTTATCGTGATCGTAAACAAAAAAAAAGAAATTTTCGTTCATTATGGATTACTCGTATTAATGCAGCTGCTAGACAAAATGGATTATCTTATAGTAAATTGATTTATGGATTAAAAAAATCTTCTATTTTAATTAATAGAAAAATTTTATCTGATATTGCAATTTTTGATAAAGATACATTTAATAAAATATCAAATAAAATAAAATTTATATAATATATATATTTATTTTAATTTAAAATATTAAATAATTTTATTAAAATTTTTAAAAATATTTAATTTTTTAAAAATAAAAAAAAGAGGTAAAAAATGCTTTATCTTGATAAGATTATTATTAAATCAAAAAAAAATATAAAAAATTGTCAAGATATAAGTCAAATAAAAAATTTAAAAATTAAACTTTTTGGAAAAAAAAGTGAATTAAATAAATATATGAAAAATTTTAAATATTTTTCTAAAGAAAAAAAAATAATTTTAGGAAAAAAATTTAATAAATCTATAAAAATAATTAAAAAAAAATTAAAAAAACGTCAAAACTTTTTAGAAAAAAAATTATTAAAATTAGAAATTAATAAAAAAATAGATATATCTCTTCCTGGTCGTAGTAAATTATTTCATGGAAATTTACATCCTATAACTCAAACTATTAATTGTATTGAGGATTTTTTTAATAAATTTGGTTTTATTAGTATAAATGGATCTGAAATAGAAGATAGTTATCATAATTTTGATGCTTTAAATATATTATCTGATCATCCAGCACGTAATATAAATGATACTTTTTGGTTTGATAAAAATAGATTACTTCGTACACAAACTTCTAGTATTCAGATTCATATTTTAAAAAATAAAAATATACCAATTCGTATTATTTCTTATGGTAAGGTTTATCGTAAAGATTATGATAAAAATCATACACCTATGTTTCATCAAATAGAAGGATTAAATGTTGATAAAAATATAAATATAATAGATTTAAAAAATATTTTAAAAAGTTTTTTAGATTATTTTTTTGAAAAAAAAGTAAAATTACGTTTTAGATCATCTTATTTTCCATTTACAGAACCATCTTTAGAAATAGATATTTTAAATAAACAAAATAAATGGATAGAAATATTAGGATGTGGTATGGTACATCCTGATATATTATATAATGCAAAAATTAATACAAATAAATATTCTGGATTTGCCTTTGGAATTGGTATTGAAAGATTAACTATGTTACGTTATGGAATATCTGACTTAAGAATATTTTTTGAAAATGATTTGCGTTTTTTAAAACAATTTTAAAAATGATATTTTAAATGAAATTTAGTGAATTTTGGTTAAGAGAATTTATAAAAATTAAAATAGATAGAAAAACTTTAATTAATCAATTAACAATAAATGCTGGATTAGAAGTTGAAAGTATTAAACCAGTTTCAATTAATTTTAAAAAAATTGTTATTGGTAAAGTAATAAATTGTATTAAAAATAAAGATATTAAAAATAAATATATTATTAATATAGATATTGCATCTAAAAATATAATCAATATTATATCTAATTTTTTTTGTAAAAAAAATACTTATGTTGTAGTAGCGAAATCAGGTGCAATTCTTCCATCTGGAAAAATTATAAAAACTTTTTATAATAAAAATTATATATCAGAAGGAATTTTATGTTCTTTTTTTGATATTGGAATATATGAATATTCTAATATTTTAATAGAGTTACCAAATAATTCTCCTATTGGATATGATTTTTATAAGTATTTTAAACTTAATGATTATATATTAAAAATTAATACTCCTCATAATCGTAGTGATACTTTAAGTTTATTAGGAATAGCAAGAGAATTATCAGCAATTAATAATTGTTCTATTATTAATTATAAAAAAAAAATTATATTAAAAAAAAATAATGATAAAATAAAAATTAAAATAAAAGCTTTAGAAGCTTGTCCTAATTATACAGGGAGAATTATTAATAATGTTAATTTAAAAGTTAATACTCCATTATGGATGAAAGAAAAATTAAGAAGATCTGATTTATATTCTAATAATTTAATAAATAATATTACTAATTATGTTCTTTTAGAATTAGGACAACCAATCCAAATTTTTTTTAAAAATTTTATTAATAAAAAATTAATTATTAGAATGGCAAAAAAAAATGAAAAATTTATTTTTAATAAAAAAAAAATAATTATTAAATCTTCAAATACATTAGTAATATCAGATAATAAAAAAATACTAACAATTGCAGGTATTTCTAATAATTTAAAATTAAATAAAAATTGCTCAATATATGATTTATTAATAACATCAGCTTTTTTTAATCCAAAATATATTTTAAAAAATTTCAATCAATATAAATTAAAAAATAGTCCTACATTAGATAGATATATAAAAGGAATAGATCCTTCTATTCAAATTTATGCAATAGAACATATTACAGATTTATTTATTAAAATATGTGGAGGAGAACCAGGACCTATTATTAATATTAAAAATAAATCTTTTTTTAAAAAAGAATTTTTTATAAAATTTAATAGAAAAAATTTATATAATGTTTTAGGATATTATATTCCTAATAAAAAAATAAAAGAAATATTAAATAATCTTGGATATAAAATAAAAAAAATAAATTCTGAATGGAAAGTAAAAATTCCTAAATGGCGTTTTGATATAAAAATAAAAGAAGATTTAATAGAAGATATTGCAAGAATATATGGATATGATAATATATCTAAAATTAAAATAAAAAAATTATTAAATTATTCTTATATTCCTAAAGAAAATAATTCTCTTTTACAAGTTAAAAATTTACTTATAAATAGAGGATATCAAGAAATTATTACATATAGTTTTGTAAATCCAAAGATACAAAATTTATTACATCCAAAAATAAAATCTTGTTCTATATTAAATCCAATTTCTAAAGAAATGTCAGTAATGCGTGTATCATTATTAACTGGTTTAATTAATACTTTAATATATAATTATAAAAGACAACAAAAAAATATACGTTTATTTGAAAGTGGATTAAGATTTATACCAAATTTAAAAAAAAAATTAAAAGTACAAGAAGATTTAATGTTATCTGGAATAATTTTTGGAGAAAGATTTAATGAACATTGGGATTTACCAAATAATTTTATAGATTTTTATGATATAAAAGGAGATTTAGAAGATATTTTTCAATTAATAGGTATATTAGAAAATATAGAATTAAAAAAAACAACATATTCATTTTTACATCCAAAGAAAAGTGCAAAAATTTATTTTAAAAATAAATTAATTGGATATATAGGTATGATTCATCCATTTTTAGAAAAAAAATTTGATTTAAATAATAATATATTTGTATTTGAATTTATATGGAAAAAATTCTTTAAAAAACAAATAACAAAATTAAGTAATATATCTCGTTTTCCTTATAATAGACGTGATATTTCTATTATTTTAAAAGAAAATATTTCTGCATCAGAAATAATTAATGAATGTAAAAAAATAAATGAAAATAAATTAATTGATATAAATTTATTTGATATATATAGAGGAAAAAATATAAAAAATGGATTTAAAAGTTTTTCTATTAGCTTTATATTACAAAGTTATACTCATACTTTAAAAGAAAATGAAATCACTTTAATTATTAATAAATATATATCTATATTGAAAAAAAAATTTCAAGTATTTTTGAGAGATTAAAATATGACACTTACTAAATCTGAAATTTCAGAATATTTATTTAAAAAAATAAAACTAAATAAAAAAAATTCTAAAAGAATAGTTGAAACATTTTTTGAAGAAATACGTCGTTCTTTAGAAAATGGAGAACAAGTTAAATTATCAGGATTTGGAAATTTTGATTTAAGACATAAAAAAGAAAGACCTGGTAGAAATCCTAAAACTGGAAAAAATATACCTATTTCTGCTAGAAGAGTAGTAACCTTCCATCCTGGTCAAAAATTAAAAAATAGAGTAGAAAATAATTTAATTAAAAAATAAATTTTAAAAGGTCGTAAAGTAACGACCTTTTAAATATTTTATATAAATTATTTTTATAAATTTTAAGTTTAAAATTTATAAAAATAATTATAATTAATAATATTTTTTTAAAAAATTAAATTAATAAATTAAATATATAAAAATTAATAAATATTTTATTTATAAAATATAAATTATTATATTTATTATAAATATAATTTATTTTTATAAATTTAATTTGTTTATAAAAAAAGGATTATAAAATTATGATTAATTTAAAAAATAAGATTAATAATAAAATACCAATGACATTAAATGGAGCTAATAAATTACAAAAAGAACTTGATTATTTAATAAATATACGAAGATCAGAAATTATTAAGGATATTTCAAAAGCACGAGAATATGGAGATTTAAAAGAAAATTCTGAATATCATTCAGCACGTGAACAACAGAGTTTTTGTGAAGGAAAAATTCAAGAAATTAAAAATAAATTAAATAATGCTTTAATTATTGATACAAATAAAATTATTAAAAATGGAAAAGTTGTATTTGGATCTACTGTAAGTATTAAAAATTGTTTTAATAATAAAGTTTATTCTTATAAAATTGTTGGAAATGATGAAGCAGATTTAAAAAAAAAATTAATCTCTATTAATACTCCAATTTCTAGAGGTTTAATAGGTAAAAAAATAGGAAATATTGTAAATATAAATACTCCAGGAGGAAAAGTAAAATATAAAATAATTAATATTAAATATATATAAAAAATTTTTAAAAAATATTAAAAAAAAAGTTAATATTTATTATTTTTAATAAATAAATATGTAAAATATTTTTTTGAAATTATTTATTGATAAATTATAAATATAATTTATAATATATAATAAATAATATTAAATAATTTATAAATAATTAATTAAAAATAAATATATTTAATATAAATTAAAAAAGTTTTTTTAAAAAAAAATTTATTTGTAGGAAAAATATGTTAAATAAAAATAAAAAAAATTTTTTTTTTAAAATTGAAAGAATATATACTAAAGATGTTTCTTTTGAGTCTCCAAATTCTCCTAAAATTTTTAAAAAAAAATGGAATCCTAAAATACAAATAGATTTAGATACTAATTCATATAAATTATATGAAAATTTTTATGAAGTTATATTAAAAATAAAGTTAATAGCAAAAACAGAAGAAATTATTGCATTTATTTGTGAAATTCAAAAAGCAGGTATTTTTAATATTTCAGGAATTGATAAAAAACAAATTTCTTATTATTTAGGATCTTATTGTCCTAATATTATTTTTCCTTATATTCGTGAATCTATTTCTAATCAAATAATAAATGGAAGTTTTCCACCATTAAATATAAATCCAATTAATTTCGATCATTTATTTATTGAACATAATAAAATAAATAATAAATAAATTTTTAATTAATTTAAAAATATATGTTAAATAACATTATCTTTTTCATAATTTTCATAAAAATTATCAAATCTAGAAAATTTTCCATTAAATGTTAATTTAATATTTCCTATTGGTCCATTTCTTTGTTTTCCGATAATAATTTCAGCAATACCTTTAAGATCACTATTTGTATGATATACTTCATCTCTATATATAAAGATGATTAAATCAGCATCTTGTTCAATAGATCCAGATTCTCTTAAATCTGAATTAATTGGTCTTTTATCAGATCTTTGTTCTAAGCTTCTATTAAGTTGAGATAAAGCTATAACTGGTACACTTAATTCTTTTGCAAGAGATTTAAGAGCACGAGATATTTCTGCAATTTCTAATGTTCTATTTTCAGAAAATGAAGGAACTTTCATTAATTGTAAATAATCAACCATAATTAAACTTAATCCATTGTTTTCTTTGAAAATTCTTCTAGATCTAGCTCTAATTTCCATAGGGGTTAAACTAGAAGAATCATCTATATATACATTTCTTTTTTTTAGAATTAAACCCATAGTATTTGAAATTTTTGACCAATCATCATCACTTAATTGACCTGTTCTTATTTTAGTTTGATCTACTCTAGATAAAGAAGACAACATACGTATCATTATTTGTTCTCCTGGCATTTCTAAACTAAAAATTAAAACTGGTTTTTTTTCTGTTATAGCTACATTTTCACATAAATTCATAGCAAATGTTGTTTTTCCCATTGATGGACGAGCAGCAATAACAATAAGATCAGATTTTTGTAATCCAGAAGTTTTTTTATCTAAATCTTCATATCCACTAGAAAGACCAATTACTCCGTTGTATGGTTTTTTATATAATTTTTCAATTTGAATTGCTGTTTTTTCTAAAAAAAAATCAATATTTTTTGGTCCATCATTTTTTTTCATACGAGTTTCAGCTATTTGAAAAACTTTAGATTCTGCAAAATCTAATAAATCTTCACTTTTTCTTCCTTGAGGATTATATCCAGCAGAAGAAATTTCATTAGCAACTGTAATTATTTCTCTAACAATTGCTCTTTCTCTAACAATTTCAGTATAAGCAGAAATATTAGCAGAACTAGGAATATTTTTTGAAAGTTCAGCTAAATATGCAAATCCTCCTACTGGATTTAATATTCCTTTTTGTTCTAAAGATTCGGATAATGTAATTAAATCTATAGGTTGATTAATTTCAAGTAATATTTTCATTTCATTAAAAATAATTTGATGAGGACGATTAAAAAAATCATTAGATTTAATTCTTTCAATTACTTCATCCCATTTATTATTATCTAACATTAATCCTCCTAAAATTGATTGTTCTGCTTCTAACGAGTATGGAGGAATTTTAATATTTTTTGTTCTTGATTTAAATAAAAAATTTCTTTTATTTATAAAATTATTTTTTATCATAAAATTATTTTTTTTCCTTATAAAAAAAATTATTTTTTATATAAAATATAAATATATTTTTTATTTATACAAATTTATATAAAATTTATATAAATTAAAATTATTTAATAAGTATTTTTTAAAAATAAAAAATTAATTTAAAATTTAATAATTTTTTTATAAATTTTTTATTAATATTTATTATTTATATAATATATTTTTTAATAAAAAATTTTATTAAAAATATATATTTTACACTAAAAATAGTATTACTAAAAATTTTTTAAAAAATTTTTTAAAAATTATTTATTTATTAAATAAATATGATATGTTCATATATAAATATAAATTTTTAATTTAAAATTAATAAATTATTATTTAATAAATATAAATTTTTTAAAAATATTAATTTTAATTAATTTAATTAAATTTATAAGTTATTAACTATATGAAAAAAATTTTTTATAGTATAAAATATTTTTAATATAAAAGTATTTTTATACTAAAAATTATCTTTTTTAAAAAATTAAAACATAAATATATCTATATTTTAACTTTTTAAAAAACAAATATTTTATAATAGAGGTTTTGTATGGAAGATATTTCTATGCGTGCAATGTTAAAAGCTGGTGTACATTTTGGTCATCAAACTCGTTATTGGAATCCAAAAATGAAACCATTTATTTTTGGTTCAAGAAATAAAATTCATATTATAAATTTAGAGCAAACAATACCAATGTATAAATATGCTCTTAATGAAATTAAAAAAATATCTTTTAATAGAGGAAAAATTCTTTTTGTTGCAACAAAAAAAGTTGCTAGTAAATCTATAAAATATGCTGCAAAAAAATGTAATCAATTTTTTGTAAATCATAGATGGTTAGGTGGGATGCTTACTAATTGGAAAACTGTTAGACAATCAATTAAAAGATTGAAAGATCTTGAATTACAATCAAAAGATGGAACTTTTAATAAATTAACTAAAAAAGAAGCTTTATTACGTATGCGTTCATTAAAAAAATTAGAAAAAAGTCTTGGTGGAATAAAAGATATGGGTGGTTTACCAGATGCTTTATTTGTTATAGATGCACATCATGAAAATATTGCAATAAAAGAAGCAAGTAATTTAGGAATTCCTATTTTTTCAATAGTTGATACAAATACTAATCCAGATAAAATAGATTATATTATTCCAGGAAATGATGATTCAATACGTTCTATAAATCTTTATTTAAAAGATGTAGTTAATTATATTAAAAAAGGTTTAATAAAAAAATCTGAAAATTTTAATAAAAAATTTGATAATTTAAATAAAATATAAATTTAATTATTTTTATATATTGAATAATTAAATTTTATTAAAAAAAATTTTATATATTATATTTTAAATAATTTATTAAAAAATAAAAATTAATTATATTAATAACATATAGGAAATCTATGACAAATATTACAATAAATTTAGTAAAAATATTAAGATATCGTACTGGATTAGGAATTATAGAATGTAAAAATGCTTTAATAAAATCTAAAGGAGATATAGAATTAGCAATTGATTATTTAAGAAAAACTGGAATTAAAAATTTTTTAAAAATAACTAAAAAAGATTCTAAAGAAGGAATTATAATTTCAGGTATATCTAGAAATAATAAATATGGTATAATTATTGAATTAAATTGTGAAACTGATTTTGTTGCAAAAAATAAATATTTTAAAAATTTTTGTTATGAAATAATTAACACTTCTTTATCTAAAAAAATAGATAATATAAAAAGTATAAGAGATATTTTAAAATATAAAAATAAAGATATAATAAATAAATTAGGAGAAAATATTAAAATTAATCGTTTTAATTTTTTAAAAGGAAATTATATATGTTCTTATATTCATAATGAAAAAATAGGAGTATTATTGTGTGCAAATAAATATCATAATATTTTAAAAAAAATTGCCATGCATATAGCTGCAAGTTTTCCAAAATATATAGATATAAAAGATATACCTAATAAAGTTTTAAAACATGAATATAATATTCAATTAGAAATTGCAATAAAATCAGGAAAATCAAAGGAAATATCTAAAAAAATTGTTACAGGAAGAATGAAAAAATTTTCTGAAAATATTTCTTTAGTAAATCAACATTTTATTTTTAATCCTAAAATAATTGTTAAAGAAATTTTAAAAGAAAATGATATTTTTATAAAAAAATTTATTTATATGAAAGTAAATCAAAATAATTAAAAAATATAATAAAATACATTATATAATTAATTATATTTTAATTTTTTTTATTTTTTTTAATAAAATTTTAAAAAATATTAATTTTTTAATTTATTAAAATAAATTTTTTATAAAATAAGAAATTTTTTTATTTTATATAAAACATATATTTATAAATATAATTTAAATATTTTTATAAAATATTTAATAATTAAATATATATAATTTTATTTATTTAATTTAAAAATTAATTTTAATAAAAATTTTTATTAAAAATATAAAATTTATAAGGTAAATAATTTTGATTAAAAAATTTTATCAAGATACTGAATTAAAAATGAAAAAATGTATAAATACATTTATATCATCTATTAATAATTTTAGAATAGGAAAAATTTCTACAAATATTCTTGATGGAATAAAAATTCCATATGATAAAAATTGTTATGTTTTATTAAAGAAAATTTCTAACATTACTTTAAAAAATTCTAATACTTTAAGTATTACAGTATTTGATAAAAAATTTGTTTCTATTATAAAAAAAACAATTTTAATTTCAAATTTAGGAGTTAATCCATTTTCTAATGGATCTATAATATATTTATCTTTTCCACAAATTTCTGAAGAAAGAAGAAAAGAATTATTAAAAATAATAAAATCTTATGTTGAAAATAGTAAAGTTTCTATTAGAAATATAAGAAGAGAATCTAATAATATAATAAAAAAAAATTTAAAGAAAAAAATAATTAATAAAGATCAAGAATATAATATGCAAAATCAAATAAATAAATTAACAGATTATTCAATTAAAAATTTAGATAAAATATTTTTAGAAAAAGAAAAAGATATTTTTAAATAATTTTTATAAAAATTTATATATTTATATAATATATATTATTAATTTATTAAAATATTTTAATTAAATTTTTTAAAAGTATATAGTTTTATTATTAATAAAAATTTTTTATATAATTTTTTAAAATTATTTATTATTTAATTATTTAAATTTAATTTTATTAAGTTCAAATAATTAAGATAATATATATATTATATATATAAAATAATATATAAATAATTAAAATTTTTAATAAAAATATTATAAAATTTAAAATAAAATTAATAAATAAAAATTAAATATTTTATAAATGAAAAAATTAATTTCAAATATTCCTAATCATATAGCTATAATTATGGATGGAAATAGTAGATGGGCAAAAAAATTAAATAAATTACCTATATTTGGACATAAAGCTGGAATTAAATCTATGTTAGAAATTATATTTTTTTCCATAAAAAGTAATTTAAAATCATTAACATTATTTGCATTTAGTAGTGAAAATTGGAATAGATCTCCTCAAGAATTATCAGAATTAATTAATCTTTTTACTAAAAAAATATATGAAAAATCAAAAATTTTAAATAAATATAATGTTAAAATTCATATAATTGGTAATATTTTAATGTTTAATAAAAAATTTCAAAAAAATATTAAATTATCTGAAAAACTTACATATAATAATACTGGTTTAATTTTAAATATTGCAATAAATTATGGAGGACGTTGGGATATTATAGAGGGAATAAAAAAATTTTATAAAAAAATTATTGATAAAAATATTAAATTAAAAAATATTAATGAAAATATTTTTAATAAGTATATTTGTCTTAATAAACAAAAACCAATAGATCTTCTTATAAGAACAGGTGGAGAATTAAGAATAAGTAATTTTTTACTTTGGCAAATTGCTTATTCTGAATTTTTTTTTACTGATATATTATGGCCAGATTTTAAAAATTTTCATTTTAAAAAAGCTATTTATGATTTTTCTAAAAGAAAAAGAAGATTTGGAAAAAGCTCATAAAACTAATTATTAATTATTAAATAAAATTTTTTTATTAAAAATAAAAATAATTTTTATTTATATAATTTTAATTTTTATTAAAATTTTATTATTATTTTATTTATATATAAATTTATTTATATATTTTAATAAAATTATTTATATTATTAATATAATATAATATATTAAATTTATAAAATTAAATATTTTAAATAAAAATTAATTTTTTTATTTTTATAGAAAAAATACTTTTTATATTATATTTATTTTATATATATTATTTTTTTATTTTTATAATTAAATTTTTAAAAAAATATAATATTTATTTATATTTTATATAATTAATATTTTTTATTTTTTTATATTAATTTACTTATATAAATATTAATATAAAAATATTAAATTTTTTATATAAATATTTATTATTTAAATAATTTTTATATCTATTTTGGATTTTTTATTATATTTATTTTAAAAATATTTTAGAAAAAAAATAAAATATTTATAAATATTTTATTTAAAAAAATTTAAAAAAAATTTTATTATTTTTTTATTTTTAAAATATATTTTTATATTTTAAATAAAATTATTTTTTTAAATTTTATATTTAAAAATTTATATTTATTATTAATTAATAATATATTTTTTTAATTTTATTAAATTTAATTTAAAATAAATTTAAAAATATATAAATATTAAATATAATTTTAAATATATGTTTTAATGTATTAAAAAAATTTGAGATTTATCATGATACAATTTATTTTTTGTTTTTTGTTATTTATTATTTCAATAATTATTTTAGTTGCAATTCATGAATTAGGACATTTTTTATTTGCAAAATTTTTTGGAATTAAAGTAAGTTGTTTTTCTATAGGTTTTGGAAAAAAATTATATAGTTGGTATGATAAAAATAATACTGAATATTCAATATCATCTATTCCGTTAGGTGGATATGTTAAAATGTTTGGTGAACCATTATCTAATTTAATTTCATTAAAAAAAAAAGAAAATTTTAATTATATAAAAATTTGGAAACGTTTTATAATAATTTTATCTGGTCCAATATTTAATTTTATTTTTGCAATATTTTTATATTGGATAATATTTTCAATTGGAATTATAAATTATAGACCAATAATTTATAATACTTTAAATAATTCTATTGCTAAAAATTCTGGAATTAATTCAAATATGGAAATTAAATCAATTAATGGAGTAAAAACTATTGATTGGAATTCAGTAAAAATTCAATTAATAAAAGAAATAGACAAAAAAAATATATGTATTGAAGTATATGATTTTTTAAAAAATATTACAGAAAAAAAAATATTAAATTTAAAAAAAATAAATATTAAAAATATAGAAAAAGATCCAATATATTTTCTTGGTATTATAAAACAAAATCCAAAAAATAGATTTATTATATCTAAAATAAATAAAAAATCATCAGCAGAAAAATCAGGTTTAAAAATTGGTGATAAACTTATTAAATTAAATAATATTAAATTAATTAATTTAAAAAATTTTAAAAAATATATTTATAATAATCCATATAAAATACATAAAATTTCTATTAAAAGAAAAAAAATAAATTTAAATATTTTTTTAAAACCTGATATTAAAATTTTAAAAAATAATAAAAAAATAGGATTATTAGGAATTAAAATAAAAAAAAATTCATATAAATATAAAGATAAAATTATATATAAATTTAATATATTAAAATCTTTTATAGAATCTATAAAAAAAACATATAATTTAATTATGTTTACTATAAATATTTTAAAAAAAATGCTTATAGGAAATATTAAAATTAGTGAATTAAATGGTCCAATTTATATAGCAAAAATTGCAAAAATTTCAGTACAATATGGATTAATATATTATTTAGAATTTTTAGCATTAATAAGTATTAATTTAGGAGTAATAAATCTTTTTCCTTTACCTATATTAGATGGAGGACATATATTATTATTAATAATAGAAAAAATTATAAAAAAACCTATATCTAAAAAAATTCAAAATTTAATTTATAAATTAAGTACAATTATTTTAATAATTTTTAATAGTATAGCTATTTTTAATGATTTATCTAAAATATAAAATTATATAATTTTATGGAAAATAAACAAAAATATGAAGATAAAAAAATTATTTGCAATAATACTATTATTAACTAGTTTTCATGTATATTCTTTTAATGAATTAAAAATAGAAAAAATATTATATAAAGGATTACAAAGAATTAATAAAAATGAAATTTTATCTAAAATTCCAATAAATATTAAAAATATTACAAAAAGAAATATAAAATTTGCAATAAATTATTTATTTTCTACAGGATATTTTGAAAATGTTAAAGCTACTTTAAATAAAAAATGTTTAATTTTTTATTTAAAAGAAAGACCTATAATAGAAAAAATTAATTTAATAGGTAATTTAAAAATAAAAAATGATATTCTTATAAAAAACATTAAAAATCAAGGAATAAAAGAAGGAAAATTTTTAAATAAAAATTTACTTTTTCATATAAAAAAAAATATAAAAGATTTTTATTATAATAAAGGAAAATTTAATATTTCTGTAAAAATTAATATAAAATATTTTTCAAAAAATAGAGTTATTTTAAATTTTAAAATTAATGAAGGAAAATATTTTAAAATTAAAAAAATTAATATTATAGGAAATAAAAAATTTTCTCATAAAACTTTAATATCTTTATTACATTTACATGATAAAATTTCATGGTGGAATTTTTTTAAAAATAGAAAATATGATAAAATTATACTTATGAAAGACTTAAAAGATATTTATAATTTTTATTATAGACAAGGTTATGCAAATTTTAACATTAATTCTATTAAAATAAATTTAGAAAAAAATAAAAAATATATTTATATTACTTTATATCTTACAGAAGGATCTCAATATAAAATTTCTTATGTAGATTTTAAATGTAATATAAATAAAAAAATAAATAAAATTAAAAAAATAATTAATAAAATTAAAATAGGAAAATTATATGATGGTATTTTTTTATTAAAAATAAAAAATGATATTAAAAATATTTTATTACAAAATGGATATATTTTTTCAAAAATAGATATAAAATCTAATTTAGATGAAAAAAATAAAAAAATTAAATTATTATTTAATATTTTTTATGGAAATCGTTATTATGTTAGATATATTATTTTTTCAGGAAATTTTATAAATAAAGATATAGTTCTTAGAAGACAATTAATACAAATGGAACAAAATATAATAAATATGGATTTTATAAAAAAAGGAAAAGAAAATTTAAATAATTTAAATTTTTTTGAAAAAGTAAATTTTAATATAATACCAGTTTTTAATAAAAAAAATCAAGTAGATGTTTTATATAATGTAAAAGAAATAAATACTGGAAATATTAATGCAGGATTAGGATTTAGTTCTAAAAATGGAATAAATTTTCAAATTAATATAAATCAATATAATTGGTTAGGAACAGGTAATTCCTTTTCATTTCATTCAACAAAAAATTCTTTTCAAGATACAACTATTTTAAATATAAAAAATCCATATATTACTTATAAAGGAATTGGTTTAAATACTAAATTTTTTTATGATGATATAAGTTCTAGTAATGAAAATATGTTGGACTATAATATTCATAGTTATGGTTCAGAAATGATTTTAAATTTTCCTTTAAAAAAGAAACATTTTTTAGGAATAGGATTAAATTATACTCATAAAAAAATTAATAATATTAAACAACAAATATCTATATGTAGATATTTAGAATCTTTTAATATTTATTCTTATAAAAGAAATGATAATTTAAAAATTAATGCTAATGATTTTTTATTTAATTTACAATGTAAAATTAATACACTAAATGATTTTTATTTTCCAAAATATGGAACATATTTTAAATTTTCTGGTATAGTTACTCTTCCTGGTTCTTATAATAAATATTATAAAATATATTCAAAATATAAATATTATTTTCCTTTAAATAAAAATAAAAATTGGATTTTTATAACTAGATTACAATTAGGATACTTATCAGGAATAAATAAAAAAGAACCACCATTTTTTGAAAATTTTTTTTCTAATAATAAAAATATTATTAGAGGATTTAGTAATAATACAATTGGTCCAAAAGCAATTTATTATAAATATAATAAATATAATATGAAATATAATAAATCTATTTTAAAAGAATCTAATATATCTATAGGTGGAAATGTTATTGGAATAGCTAATTTTGAACTTGTTATACCATTATTTTTAAATTATAAAAATAATTATAAATTAATAAGATCTTTATTTTTTATTGATATTGGTACTATTATAGATAGTAATTGGGAAAATAATAATATTACAAAAAAATTTAATATTTTAGATTATGGTGATTTTAAAAAAATTCGTATGTCATATGGAATTTCTTTTCAATGGATTTCACCAATTGGTCCATTATCATTTTCTTATGCTCAACCTATTAAAAAATATAAAAAAGATATAATCGAAAAATTTCAATTTAATATTGGAAAAATTTGGTAATTTAAAAATATATTAAATATTTTAATTTAAATTTTATTTAAAATATTTTTTATTTATAATAATATGTTTTTTAAAAAAATATTATATATTCATTAATTAGGAGTTAAAATGAAAAAATTTTTATGTTCTATATTATTATTAATAATAATAACATCTTCAATTAATGCTCAATCTTGTGATAAAATTGCTGTAGTAAATATGTCTAAAATATTTAATCAATCTTCAAAAAGAATTATAGCTTCTAAAAAAATTGAAAATGAATTTAAAGGACGAGCTTCAGAATTACAATTTCTTGAAAATAAGTTATATGAAAAAATACAAGATTTTAAAAAAAATCGTGCTACTATGAGGCCTAGTGAAAGAAATAAAATAGAAAAATCTATTTTAGAAGAACGTGAAATTTTTACAAATAAAGCTCAAATATTTGAACAAGAAAATCATAGAAGACAAATAGAAGAAAGAAAAAAAATAATAAATTATATAGAAAATATTGTAAAACATATTTCTAGAAAAAGAAAATATGAATTAGTTATTGATTCAAATTCTATTGTATATGCTCTTAATGCAAAAGATATTACAATTGATGTATTAAATCAGGTAAAATAATATGATTTCAATTCGACTATCTGATTTATCACAGAAGTTGGATGCACAATTATATGGTGATAAAAATGTTATTATTAAAGGAATTTCTTCTATAGAAAATGCAAAGACTGGAGACATAACTTTTTTATCAAATATTCGTTTTAGAAAAAAACTTTCTTTTTGTAAAGCATCAGCAATAATTATATCTGCTGATGCTTTACCTTATTGTAATATTAATGCAATTGTTGTAAAAAATCCATATTTATCTTATATACATATAATAAAAATTATGGGTTTTTTAAAAGAAATAAAAATATCTAAAAATATTAGTGATACAGCTGTGATAGATAAAAATGTAATTATTGGAAATAATACAATTATTGGAGCTAATAGTATTATTTTATCAGGTACAAAAATAGAAAATAATGTTTTTATAGGTCCTGGATGTTTTATTGGTAATAATATTAAAATTAAATTTGGTACTAAATTATTAGCTAATGTTATTATTCATAATAATGTAAAAATTGGATCTAATTGTTTTATTCAATCTGGAACAGTTATTGGATCAGATGGATTTGGTTATATTAATAATAAAAATAAATGGATTAAGATACCTCATATTGGTAGAGTAAAAATTGGTAATAAAGTAGAAATTGGATCATGTACAACTATTGATAAAGGAACTTTAGATGATACTATCATTGGAAATGGAGTAATTATTGATAATCAATGTCACATTGCACATAATGTTATTATAAAAAATAATACAGCTATTGCTGGAGGAGTTATAATAGCAGGAAGTACTTCTATAGGAAAACATTGTATGATTGGTGGAGCTAGTGTAATTAATGGACATATAAAAATTTGTGATAATGTTATTATAACAGGTATGAGTATGGTAATTCGTTCAATAAATAAATCAGGAACTTATTCTTCTGGAATGCCATTACAATCTAATACTAAATGGAAAAAAACAGCAGTTATTTTAATGAAAATAAATGATATAAGAAAAAGAATTAAAAAAATTGAAAAATTTTTAAAAAAATAATTTATATATAGTAAATGTTAAATATTTTATATAAAAATTTTATTAAAATTTGTTGAATATTAAAAATATTTAATTAATATAGCTTATTTTTATAATATAACGTTTTATTAAATAGGAAGAGTATTTTAATGTCTAATGATCATACTCTGTATATTCAAGAAATTCTAAAACTTTTACCTCATAGATTTCCATTTTTACTTATAGATAAAGTACTTAATTTTAAAAAAGGAAAATTTTTAATAGCAATAAAAAATGTTTCTTTTAATGAACCTTGTTTTCAAGGACATTTTCCAGGAAAACCAATTTTTCCAGGAGTATTAATTTTAGAATCAATGGCTCAAGCTACTGGAATTTTAGCATTTAAAAGTACAGGAGAATTAAAAACAGGTGAATTATATTATTTTGCTACTATTAATAAAGCACGATTTAAACGACCAGTACAACCAGGAGATCAAATGATTATTAAAGTATATTTTATTAAAGAACGTAATAAAATTGCAAGATTTAAAGGAATTGTTAAAGTAAATAATTATATAGTTTGTGAAGCATCTATAATGTGCGCTAGACGTATGGAGATTTAAGATAAGTGAATAATAAATCTATTTTTATACATCCTAGTACTATTATAAAAAAAGGTGCAATTATAAAATCTGGGGTTTATATTGGTCCATTTTGTTATATTGGATCAAATGTTTATATTGGTAAAAATACTATTATTAAATCTCATGTAATAATAAATGGAATTACTAAAATAGGAAAAGAAAATAAAATATATCAATTTTCATCTATTGGAGAAATTAATCAAGATTTAAAATATTTTGGAGAACCAACTAAAGTAAAAATTGGTGATAGAAATCAAATAAGAGAAAGTGTAACAATACATCGTGGGACAATACAAGGAGGTTTATTAACAAAAATAGGAAATGATAATCTTTTAATGGTTAATACACATATAGCACATGATTGTATTATAGGAAATAATTGTGTTATAGCTAATAATGCAACTTTAGGAGGACATGTTATATTAGATGATTATGTAATAATTGGTGGTATGACAGCTATACATCAATTTTGTATTATTGGTATGCATGTTATTATTGGCGGTTTTTCAGGTGTAGTTCAAGATGTTCCTCCTTTCATTATTGCTCAAGGTAATCGTGCATCTCCATTTGGTTTAAATAAAATAGGTCTTAAAAGAAATAAATTTAAAAAATCTGATATTTATGCAATAAAAATTGCTTATAAAATTATTTATAAAAAAGGAAAAACTTTAAAAGAAGTAAAATATAAATTAAAAGAACTTTCTAAAAAATATTTTATTATAAATAATTTTATAAGTTTTTTATCTAGATCACGTAGAGGAATTATAAGATAAACAATTGTTATGAATAAAATAAATATTGGTTTAGTAGCTGGAGAATCATCTGGAGATATATTAGGTGCTAATTTAATGAATTCATTAAAAAAATATATTCCTAATATAAATTTTTTTGGAATATCTGGACCTTGTATGAAAAAAGAGGGAATGGAATCTTGGTATAATATTGATGAATTATCTATAATAGGATTAACTGAAATTATAAAAAAAATACCAAGAATTTTATTTATACGAAATAATTTAATAAAACGTTTTATTAAATTAAATATAAATGTTTTTATTGGTATTGATAGTCCAGATTTTAATATTTTTTTAGAAAAAAAATTAAAAAAATCAGGAATAAAAGTAATTCATTATATAAGCCCTTCAATTTGGGCATGGAGAAAAAATCGTATATTTAAAATAAAAAATTCTGTTGATCAAATATTATCTTTTTTACCTTTTGAAAAAAAAATATATGATAAATTTAATATTCCTTGTAAATTTATTGGTCATATATTAGCAGATAATATTCCATTAAAACCAAATAAAAAAAAAGCAAGAAAAAAACTTAATATTTCTTCTAAATCTATTTGTTTAGCAATTTTACCTGGAAGTAGATTTAATGAAATTAAAAATCTTACTAAAACATTTTTATATAGTGCAAAAATTTTAAAAAATTTATTACCTAAATTAAAAATTTTAATTCCTTTTATAAATAAAGATTGTGAATATATTTTTAATAAAATATATTATAAATATACTCCTGAAATAAAAATAAAAAAATATTTTAATCAATCACATACAGTAATGATTGCATCTGATGTTGCATTAGTAGCTTCTGGTACTTCAACTTTAGAATGTATGTTAGCAAAATGTCCAATGGTTGTAGGTTATAAAGTAAATTTTTTTACTTTTCTTATAGCTAAAATTTTAATTAAAATTCCATGGATATCTCTTCCAAATATTATTGCTAATAAAAAACTTGTTAAAGAATTTTTACAAAAAGAATGTAATCCTAAAAATTTATCCAAAGAATTATATAAATTACTTATAAATAAAAATAATAATAAAATTTTATTAAAAAATTTTTATTTATTACATAAAAAAATTCGTTGTAATGCTAATAAAAAAGCAACTCGTGCTGTAATAGATCTTATTTATTCTAAATAAATATAAACGTTTTAATATTTTAAATATTTTAAATAATTTTTAAATTTATTATTTTATTTTTATAAAAAATATTTAAAATTTAAAAAAAATATATTAATTAATTAAAATTTTAATAAAATATTTATTAAATTTTTATTAATTTAAATAATTTATTTAAAATTAATATAATTTTTTTTAAAAATTTTTATATAAAAATATAAAAAATATTTTTTTAAAAAATTTTAATTTATTTTATAATTTTAATAATATATAATATGAAAATTTTTTCTCCAAAATTTATTCATTTAAGAGTACATAGTGATTATTCCATGATTGATGGTTTAATTAAAATAAATAAATTAATAAAAAAAATATTAAAATATAAAATGCCATCAATAGCTTTAACAGATTTTAATAATCTTTTTGGATTAATTAATTTTTATAAATCATCATGTTCTAATGGAATTAAACCAATTATTGGTTCAGATGTTTTAATTAAAACAAAAATGTTAGAAAATGAATTATGTGAATTAACAATTCTTGCATCCAATAATATTGGATATAATAATTTAATATTATTAATTTCTAAGTCTTATAAACAAGGATATAAAAAAAATAGACCATTTATAAATGAAATTGACCTTGCTAAATATAATGAAGGATTAATATTACTTTCTGGAGGAAAAAATGGAAATATTGGAAAAAATTTAATAAATAAAAATTTTTATAAATTAGAAAAAAGTTTAGAATTTTATCAAAAATATTTTTATAATAGATTTTATATAGAATTAATACGTACTGGTCGTGAAAATGAAGAAAAATATATTTGTTATGCAATAGAATTAGCAAGTAAAAAAAATTTACCAGTAGTTGCAACAAATGATGTAAGATTTATTAAATATGAAGATTTTTATGCTCATGAAATTCGTGTTTCTATAAATAATAGATTTACTTTAGAAAATTCTAAAAGACCTAAATATTATAGTCCACAACAGTATTTAAGAACAGAAAAAGAAATGTGTGATCTTTTTTCTGATATACCAGAAGCTCTTATAAATAGTGTAGAAATATCTCGTAGATGTAATGTTACTATTAATTTTAGAAAAAAATATTTTTTACCAAAATTTCCTACAGGTAATATTTCTTCTTCTAAATTTTTAATAAAAAAATCATATAAAGGATTAAAAAAAAGATTATATAAAATATTTCCCAACCATAATGAATTTTTAAAAAAAAAAGAAATATATTTTAATAGGCTTGATTCAGAATTAAAAATTATTAATAAAATGAAATTTCCAGGATATTTTTTAATAGTTATGGAATTTATACAATGGGCAAAAAAAAATAATATTCCAGTAGGTCCTGGTAGAGGATCAGGAGCTGGATCTCTTGTTGCATATTCTCTTAATATAACAGATATTAATCCATTAAATTTTGATTTACTTTTTGAAAGATTTTTAAATCCAGAAAGAATATCTATGCCTGATTTTGATATAGATTTTTGTATGGAAAAAAGAGATTTAGTTATTAATCATGTTTCTAAAATTTATGGATCTAAACATGTATCACAAATTATTACATTTGGTACAATGACAGCTAAAGCTGTTATAAGAGATGTTGGAAGAGTATTAGGATATTCATATGGATTTGTAGATAGAATTGCTAAACTTATACCATTTGATCCAGGAATGACTTTAAAAAAAGCTTTAAATATGGAAAATCAATTAAAAATTTCTTATAAACATGATAAAGAAGTTAAAAGATTAATTGATATATCAAAAAAATTAGAAGGAACAATTAGAAATGTAGGAAAACATGCTGGTGGAGTTGTTATATCACCAAGTAAAATAACAAATTTTTCTCCACTTTATTTTGATAGTGATGGAAAAAATCCAATGACTCAATTTGATAAAAATGATATAGAATATATTGGTTTAGTAAAATTTGATTTTCTTGGATTAAAAACTCTTACTATTATTGATAAATCAGTAAAAATGATTAATAAAAATTTAAAAACAAAAAATCTTCCTAAAATTAATATATCTAATATATCTTATAAAGATAAAAAAAGTTTTAAAACTTTAAAAAAATCAGAAACTATAGCAGTATTTCAATTAGAATCTCATGGAATGAGGGATTTAATAAAAAGATTAATTCCAGATTCATTTGAAGATATTATTGCTCTTGTTGCTCTTTTTAGACCAGGTCCATTACAATCAGGTATGGTAGAAAATTTTATTAATCGTAAACATGGAAAAGAAATTATATCTTATCCAGATAAAAAATGGCAACATAAATCTCTTAAACCTATTTTAAATTCTACATACGGAATTATTTTATATCAAGAACAAGTTATGAAAATAGCTCAAATATTATCTGGATATACATTAGAAGATGCAGATATTTTACGTCGTGTAATGGGAAAAAAACAATCGTTAGAAATGAAAAAACAAAAATATTTATTTGAAAATGGAGCTAAAAAAAATGGAATTAATGATAAATTAGCTACAAAAATATTTAATTTAGTAGAAAAATTTTCTGGATATGGTTTTAATAAATCTCATTCTACTGCTTATGCTTTAATATCTTATCAAACTTTATGGTTAAAATCAAATTTTCCTGCTGAATTTATGGCTTCTGTTATGACAGCAGATATAGATAATATTGAAAAAATTATTAGTTTAATTAATGAATGTAAAAAAATGAAATTAAAAATATGTCCTCCAAATATTAATTTAGGACAATATTTTTTTTATGTTCATAAAAATAATGAAATAATTTATGGGATGGGAGCAATAAAAGGATTAGGAAAAGAAACAATTAATATTCTGATTAAAGAAAGAAATATAAATGGACCTTTTTTAAATTTATTAAACTTATGTATACGTACAAACTTTAAAAAAATTAATAAAAAAATTTTAGAAAAATTAATTATGTCTGGTTCTCTAGATTCTTTTAATTCTAATAGAGTTTTTTTAATGAATTCTTTAAAAAATATTTTACAATCTTCTAATCAATATTTAAAAAATAAAATATCAGGACAAAAAGATATGTTTGGTATTTTTGAAAAAAATATAAATAATAATTTTATTAAAAATAATAATAAATGGACTTATCAAAAATTATTAAAAAAAGAAAAAGATACTTTAGGTTTTTATTTAACTCAACATCCTATTGATCAATTTAAAGAAGAAAGACAATATTATTCAAAAGGAATATATTTTAATAATATAAATTTAAATTATAATAATAAAGTTATTACAATAATTGGATTAGTTATTTCTTTTCGTATATTTACTACAAAAAATAAAAATATAATTGGAATTTGTACATTAGATGATAGTTCTTTATATTTAGAAACAATACTTTTTTCAGATATTTTAAATAAATATAAAAAATTAATAAAAAAAGATAATATTTTATTAATAAAAGGTAAAATAAATTTTAATACTTCTCAAAATAATTTTAAATTAATTGTTTATAAATTAATAAATATTGAAAAAGCAAATATAAAATATATACGTAAATTAATTATATCAATAGATGATTCTAAAATTAATAAAGATATTTTTTTAAAAATTAAATATCTTTTAAAATCACATGAATATGGAAATACTTCTGTTTTTATAAATTTTAAAAATAAAAAATCTTATTATAAATTATATTCTTATAATAATTTTAAAATTAAACCAACCAATTATTTATTAAATAATTTAAGATCAATTATAGGTAATGAAAAGGTTAAATTAAAATTTTATTAAAAGGTATAATTATATGAAAATAAATTTTCTTGATTTTGAAAAACCAATTGAAGATTTAGAAGAAAAAATAAATTCTCTTATAGAAATTATAAATATAGATAAAAAAATAAATATTAATATTAATAAAAAAATAGATTTTTTAAGAAAAAAACATTTAAAATTAATTAAAAAAATTTTTTCAAATTTAAAAGTATGGCAAATAGTACAATTATCTAGACATCCATATAGACCATATACTTTAGATTATATAAATAATATCTTTACTGAATTTCATGAATTATCTGGAGATAGATTATATTCTGACGATAAAGCTATTATAGGAGGAATAGCTAATTTAGATTCTAGACCAGTAATGATTATTGGACATCAAAAAGGAAGAGAAATTAAAGAAAAAATAAAATGTAATTTTGGTATGCCAGCACCAGAGGGTTACAGAAAATCTTTACGTTTAATGAAAATGGCTAATAGATTTAAAATGCCTTTAATAACATTTATTGATACTCCAGGTGCATATCCTGGTATTGGTGCTGAAGAAAGAGGACAATCAGAAGCTATAGCTAAAAATCTTCGTGAAATGTCAAAGTTAAAAATTCCAATAATTTGTATTATTATCGGAGAAGGTGGATCTGGAGGAGCTTTAGCTATAGGAGTTGGTGATAAAATTAATATGTTACAGTATAGTACTTTTTCAGTTATATCTCCAGAAGGATGTGCTTCTATTTTATGGAAAAATTCTTCTAAAGCATTTTTAGCAGCTGAACAAATGGGTATAACTTCATTTCGTTTAAAAAAATTAAATTTAATTGATAAAATTATTCTTGAACCATTAGGTGGAGCACATAGAGATTTTTTATCAATTTCATGTTCAATTAAAAAACAAATAATTTCTGATTTATATGAATTAGATTCTATTAATGCAAATGAAAGATTAAAAAAAAGATATATTAAAATAATGAATTATGGATATTGTTAATATAATAACAAATATATTTTTTAATTTAAATTAAAATAAAATATATAATATTTAAAATTTTATTTATTTTTTTTACTTTTTTAAAAAAATATTAAAAATAAAAAATTTTATATAAATTAAATTAATTATTTTTATTAAATTTTTAAATTTATTTAAAATAAAATTATATAAAAATAATTTATTTAAAATATTTTTATATTACATAATAATAAAATATTATATATATTTATTTATAAGTAAATTTATAATTATATATAAAAAATATAATGATTAATTATTTTTAATAAAATATATTTTTTTATAAAAAAATTATATATAATAAATTATTATTATTTTTTAAAAATATATAATTATATAAAATATTTAATAATAAAAATATATAGATTATATCATTTTATTGCTAGTATAAAAACTAACTGATATAATTATGTTTATATATATTTAATTTTTTAAAAAAATTTTTTTAAAAAATTATATCTAAAATAAATAATGGAGTTTTTATGTATGCTATTTTTGAAAGTGGTGGAAAGCAACATAAAGTTAATAAAGGTCAAATTATAAGATTAGAAAAAATTAATTTAAAAATAGGTAAAATAATTGAATCTAAAAAAATATTAATGTTAGTTAATAATAAAAAAATATATTTTGGAAATCCATTTTGTTTAAATAAAAAAATATTAATGGAAATTATTAAACATGATCGTTATAAAAAAATAATTATATATAAATTTAAAAGAAGAAAACATTTTAAAAAAAAACAAGGTCATAGACAATGGTTTACTGATGTAAAAATATTAGATATTATATAAATAATTAAAATTAAATTTTATTAAAATATTAAGGAATTATATTTTGGCACATAAAAAAGCTGGTGGATCTACAAGAAATGGAAGAGATTCAAAAGGAAAAAGATTAGGAATAAAACATTTTGGTGGAGAAATAGTAAAAGCAGGTAATATTATTGTTAGACAACGTGGAACTAAATTTCATGCTGGAATAAATGTAGGATGTGGTAAAGATTATACTTTATATTCTTTAATAAAAGGAAAAGTAAAATTTAAATTTAAAAAATATAATAATAAAAAAATAGTAAATGTTATTCCTAAATAAATAATAATAATTATTTTTAAAATCTTATAAATATTTTTTATAAAAATTCATAATAAATATATTAATATATTATATATATAATAAATATATTTTTAAAAAATTAAAAATTAAGAAATTATATGAAGTTTATAGATTCAGCTTCCATTACTGTTATAGCTGGAGACGGAGGACATGGATGTATTAGTTTTAGAAGAGAATTAAATATTCCTAAAGGTGGTCCAGATGGAGGTGATGGTGGTAATGGTGGAAGTATTTGGTTTGTAGCAGATAAAAATTTAAATACTTTAATTGAATATAATATGAAAAAAGTTATAAAAGCAGAAAATGGATTTAACGGAAAAAGTTATAATTGTACAGGAAAAAATGGAAAAGATATTTTTGTTAAAGTTCCTTTAGGAACTCAAATAATAGATAAAATATCAAATAAAATAATACTTGATATGACAATAAATAAACAAAAATTATTAATTGTAAAAGGAGGTTTTCATGGATTAGGAAATACACGTTTTAAATCTTCTATTAATAGAGCTCCTAGAAAAAGATCTTATGGATCTAAAGGTGAAATTAAAGAAATTAAATTAGAATTATTATTATTGGCAAATGTTGGAATGTTAGGATTACCAAATTCTGGAAAATCAACTTTTATTAGATCAGTATCTTCTGCTAGACCAAAAGTATCAGATTATCCATTTACAACATTAATTCCTAAATTAGGTGTTGTTAATATATCAAATAATAAAAATTTTATTATAGCTGATATACCAGGTTTAATTAAAGGATCTTCTAATGGTACAGGTCTTGGGACAATTTTTTTAAAACATTTAAGTAGATGTCAAGTACTTTTACATTTAATTGATATAATGCCTATTGATAATTCTTCTATTATTAATAATATTAATATTATTCATAATGAAATTAAAAAATTTAATAAAAAATTATTTTTAAAACCTATATGGTTGGTTTTTAATAAATCAGATCTTATAAATAAAAAAAATCTTTATTTTAAAATAAAAAATATTATTTCTTCAATAAAATGGAAAGAAAAATATTA
The DNA here is from genome assembly GCF_964059955.1 of Sodalis-like secondary symbiont of Drepanosiphum platanoidis. GTDB lineage: Bacteria > Pseudomonadota > Gammaproteobacteria > Enterobacterales > Enterobacteriaceae. Next base: position 228,994 of record NZ_OZ060924.1, on the reverse strand, counting down.
TATTATTTCTTCAATAAAAAAAATTAATACATTTTTATTATGTAAAGATTTAATGAAATTTATTCAAAATAAATTTTAATTATAAATAAATATTTAAATTAAATTTAAAAATAATATAATAATACTAATTTTAAATTTTTTAAAATAAAATTTTATCTATCAAGGTCTATATATTTTAATATTTTTATAACCTTTTTCATATAAAATTATTGCTTGTAATTTACTTATTAATCCATAAGTACAATATAAAAGATAATTTTTATTTTGATTTAATAAATGAAATTTATTAGAAATTTCATATAAAGAATAATATTTAATTATATTTTTATTTAAATTTAAAGGATTTTTAATTCGTTCTTTTTCAGTTCTTATATCTAAAACAATACTATTTGATAAAATTTTATTTGTTATTTTTATTTTATTATTTTCTTTTTTATATAAAAATTTAATATTTTTTAAATTTTTTTTCATAATTTTTTAAAATTTATTAATTTAAATTTATTTTTTTATTTATAAATATATTATATTTATAATATAATAAATTATTAATTTTATAAAAATATTTTAAATTAATAATTATATTTATTTTTATAAAAATATTTTTAATTTATTATTTAATAAATAATAACATATTTTTTTATATTTTAAATAAAAATAAATTTAAATTAATAAATTTAAATTTAAAATATATTACTAAATAATATTTAAATAAATGTATATATTTAAATAATAAATAATATATTAAAAATTTTATAAAAATAATATATTTATGTAAGAAAATAAAATGAATTTTAATTTTAAAAAATATCCAATTTTATATTTAGCAAAAGATCCAGTAAAACTTCGTTTATTATCTAAAAAAAATCTTTTAACTTTAAGTAAAGAATTAAGAAAATTTTTATTAAAAAGTGTAAGTATTTCTAGTGGACATTTAGCTTCAGGTTTAGGAGTAATAGAATTAACAATTTCTTTACATTATGTATATAATACTTCATTTGATAAAATTATATGGGATATTGGACATCAAGCTTATCCTCATAAAATACTTACTAATCGTAGAGATAAAATTTTTAGTATACGTAAATATAATGGTTTACATTCATTTCCTTCTATAAAAGAAAGTAAATATGATTCATTTTCTGTTGGACATTCATCAACATCTATTAGTGCAGGTTTAGGAATGTCTGTAGCAGCAGAAAATGAAAATTTACAAAGAAAAATAATATCTATTATTGGTGATGGAGCTTTAACTGGAGGAATGGCTTTTGAAGCTATGAATCATGCTGGTAGTATAAAAAATAATATTTTAATTATATTAAATGATAATAAAATGTCTATTTCAAATAATGTTGGTGCATTAAATGATAAATTTTTACATTTAAATTATAAAAATATTATTAATAATAATTTTTTTTTAAAAAAAAATATAAAAAAAAATTTAACACCAAAAAAATTTTTTGAAAATTTAGGATTTAATTATTTTGGTCCAATTAATGGACATAAAATAAATGATTTAATTAATATTTTATATAAAATAAAAAATAAAAAAGGTCCAAAAATACTTCATATAATAACACAAAAAGGACATGGATATAAACCTGCAGAAAAAAATCCAATAAAATGGCATTCTGTTCCTTCCTTTAATATAAAAAATAATTCTTTTTATGAAAAATCTAAAATAAAATTTAGTTATTCTGATATTTTTGGAGAGTGGTTATGTAGTATTGCTAAAAATGATAAAAAATTAATGGTTATTACTCCAGCAATGTGTGAAGGATCTGGATTATCAAAATTTTCAAAAAAATTTTCAAATCAATATTTTGATGTTGCAATAGCTGAACAACATGCAGTAACTTTTGCGGCTGGTTTATCTATTAGTGGATATAAACCAGTAGTTTCTATTTATTCTACTTTTTTACAACGTGCTTATGATCAAATTATACATGATGTTGCCATACAAAATTTAAAAATATTGTTTGCAATTGATAGAGGAGGAGTTGTTGGAGAAGATGGAGAAACTCATCAAGGAGCATTTGATTTAACTTTTTTAAGATGTATTCCTAATTTAACCATTATGACTCCTAGTAATAAAAATGAATTAAGATTTATGTTACATACTAGTTATAATTTTATAAATGGTCCAAGTATTGTTAGATATCCAAAAAAATATTGTAATAATAAAAAATTAAAAATTTTAAAAAAAATTCCTATTGGTAAAGGTATTATTCATAAAATAGGAAATAATAAAATGGCTATACTTAATTTTGGATCTTTATTTAATGAAGCTAAAAAAATTTCTAATAAATTAAATTTAACATTAGTAGATATGAGATTTATAAAACCTTTAGATAAAAAATTAATTATTGAATTATCTAAAAATCATAAATCTTTTCTTACTTTAGAAGAAAATTCATTAATAGGTGGAGCTGGTAGTGCGGTAAATGAATGTTTAATAAAAAATCATATTAATATTCCTATATTAAATATAGGATTTCCAGACTACTTTATACCTCAAGGAAATAAAAATGAAATTTATTCATTATTAGGTTTAAATTATTTTAGTATTAAAGAAAAAATAAAAAAATTATTTATTAAATATAATATATAATTATATATTTTTTTAATAAAGATTAATTTTTTTATAAAAATTATTAATTATTATTTTTTATTTATATAAGAATTTTTTAATTTTACAATACGATTAAATCGTAATTTTTTAGAATTAATTTTATTATCTAAATAAAAATATCCTTCTCTTTCAAATTGAAAATATTTTTTTAATTTATTTTTTATATTTATTTTTTCTATAAATCCATGTTTTATAGATAAAGAATTTTTATTAATTTTTTTTAAAAAATCATCTGAATTATTTGGATTTTTATCTAAAAATAAATTTTCATATAAATAAAACTTTGCTGGTAAATTTTTTATAGCAGATACCCAATGAATAATACCTTTAACTTTTCTATTATTTGGTTTTTTATTTAAAGTTTTTAAATCACATGAACAATATACAACATTTATTATTCCATTTTTATCTTTTTTAATTTTTTCTGCTTTAATAACATAAGAATATCTTAAACGAACTTCTTTTCCTAGAACAAGTCTTTTATATTTTTTTGTTGCATTTTCAAGAAAATCTGAATTATCAATATAAATTTCTTTATTAAAATATACTTTACGTGTACCCATTTTAGATTTAAAAGGATGATTTTTCATTAAAATTTTTTCTTTATAATTTTTAGGTAAATTAATAAATATTATTTTTAATGGATTTATTACAGCCATTATACGAGGAGCAGATATATTTAATTCTTCTCTAATACAAGATTCTAATAATGAAAATTCTATTAAATTATTTTGTTTAGTAATACCTATTTTTTTACAAAAATTTTTAATTGATTTAGAAGTATATCCTCTTTTTTTTAATCCAGATATTGTTGGCATTCTAGGATCATCCCATCCTGAAACAATTTTTTTTTCTACTAATTTTTTTAATTTTCTTTTAGATAAAACAGTAAATTGAATATTTAATCTTGAAAATTCATACTGTTTAGGATATTTTTTTGTAAAAATTTTATTAAGAATCCAATTATATAATTCTCTATTATCTTGAAATTCAAGTGTACATAATGAATGAGTTATTCCTTCTATATAATCTGATATACAATGACTAAAATCATATGTTGGATAAATACACCATTTATTACCTGTTTGATGATGTGGAAAATATTTAATTCTATATAATACTGGATCTCTCATTATTATTCTTGGAGATTTCATATCAATTTTTGCTCTTAAACATAATTTTCCTTCAATATATTTTCCATTTTTCATATTATTAAATAATTTTATATTTTCTTCTATAGTTCTATTACGATAAGGACTATTAATTCCAGGAGTATTTAATGTTCCTTTATATTTTTTAATTTGTTTAGAAGATAATTCATCAACATAAGCAAAATTTTTTTTAATTAAAAAAATAGCATATTTATATAATAAATCAAAATAATTTGAAGAATATTTTATAGATCCATTCCATTTAAAACCTAACCATTTTATATCTTTTTTAATAGAATTAATAAAATTTTTTGTTTCATTTACTGGATTTGTATCATCAAAACGTAAATTACATTTACCATTAAATTTTTTTGCAATATTAAAATTTAAATAAATTGATTTTGCATGTCCAATATGTAAATAACCATTTGGTTCAGGAGGAAATCTTGTACATATTTTTTTATTTTTATTTTTTTTTAATTCTTTTTTTATTATATTAATAATAAAATTATTATAAATATTCATATAATTTAATATTTTATTTTATTAGTTATTTAAAAAATTTAAAAATAAAATATTTAAAAATTAATAATTATATTTTTATGTATTTATATAAATATAATTTTTTTATTTTTTAAACATTTTATATAAAAATTATATATATTAAAATTTTTTAAATGTTAAAAGAAGATCCACAACTACAAGTATTTTTAGCTTTTGGATTTATTAAAATAAAACGAGATCCTTTTAACTCTTCTTTATAATCAAGAAATCCACCTTTTATATATTGAATACTTATTGGATCAATTATAAATCTTGCTCCCATATAATTAAAAAATAAATCATTTTTTTTTATTTCTTTATCTAATAAAAATTTATATTTAAATCCATTACATCCACCTCCAGTAATATATATTCTTAAATTAAGATTTGATTTTTTTTTTAAAAAAATAAGTTGTTTAATTCTTAAAATTGCTGAATTTGTACAATTTAATAAATTTTTTGTTTTTTTTTTCATATAAAACTCCATATTAAAATTATTTTATTTAATTTATATATAAAAATAAATCATAATTTTTTTTATAAAAAAATATTTTATATATAAATTTAAATAAAAAATTATTATAAATATAATATATTTTTATATTTAAACAAATTTTTTTGTAAAAAAATTTGTTTAAATATTTATATAAAATATATATAAATATATTTATATTATTTCTTATAAAGAAAACATATAACATTTTTAAATATTTTTTTTTTATATAAAATCCAACTTTTTGGAATATTTATTATAATATTATTATTTTCTATTTCTATATAAATAAAAGAATTTTTCATTAAAATATTATTATCTTCTAAAGAAGATATAGTTTTATTTACTAAATTTTTATAAAATGGAGGATCTATAAAAATAATATTAAATTTTTTTTTTGTATTTTTTATCCATACAAAAAAATTACTTTTAATAACTTTTATATTAATTAATTTTAATAAATTAACATTTTTTAATAAAAAATTATATATTTTATAATTTTTTTCAATTAATGTTGCATATGATGCGTAACGTGAAATAGACTCTATTCCTAAAGCACCAGTTCCTGCAAAACAATCTAAACAATAAGAATCATATATTTTATATGATAACCAATTAAAAATCATTTCTCTTCTTAAATTTGTTGTTGATCTAATAATTAAATTATTTTTAATAATTAATTTACTATTTTTTAATTTTCCTGAAATAATTCTAATTTTTTTAATATTTTTTTTAAATTTTTTATTAATCATAAATATTTATTACATATAATAATTAAGTTATACTAAATTTTTAGTAAAATACTAATATAATTTTTTAAAAGATATTTTATATAAAAAATTAATTAAATATATATATATTATTTTATATATTTAAATATATATTTTTTTAAAAATTTTTAAAAGGTAATATATAAATGAATAAAAATAATAAAAAAAGTTTTTTATCTTGGTTTAATATTAAAAATATTAAAAAAAATAAAAATAATATTTTTAATAAATTTAATAAAATTTCTTATATAAAAAAAATAAAAAAAAATAAAAAAAAAATAAAATCTAATGTAAATATATTATCACAAATAAATGATACAAAAATTTTAAAAAAAAAATCTTTATTAAATAATTTAAATATAAAAAAAAATATTTCATTTAAAGAAAAATGTAAAATTTCTTCAAAAAAATTTTTTAATAATTTAAAAAATAGTTTATATAAAACTAGAAAACAAATAGGAAATAATTTTTTTAAATTATTAAATAAAAAAAAAATAGATAAAAAATTATTTGAAAAAATAGAAGAAAAATTGATAATATCAGATATTGGTATAAAAACCTCTAAAAAAATTATTAAAAATTTAATTAAAAATATTGATTATAAAAATATTAATAATTCTAATATTATTTATTCAGAAATAAAAAAAGAATTATTTTCTATTATTCGTAATTCTGATGTTTCTTTAAAAATTAATTCATATAAACCATTTATTATACTTGTTGTAGGAGTTAATGGAGTTGGAAAAACAACAACTATAGGAAAATTAGCTTATTTTTATAAAAAACAAAATAAAAAAGTTATGTTAGTTGCAGGTGATACATTTCGTGCTGCTGCTATAGATCAATTAAAAATATTTGGAATATATAATGATGTTTCTGTTATTTATGATAAAAATAAAAAAGATTCTGCATCAATAATTTTTAATTCAATTAATATTGCTAAATCTAAAAATATTGATATTTTAATTATTGATACAGCTGGTAGACTACATAATAAAATAAATTTTATGAATGAATTAAAAAAAATTGTTAAAGTAATTAAAAAAATAATTAATGAAGCTCCATATGAAATTATGTTAATACTTGATGCATCTACTGGTCAAAATGCAATTAATCAGACAAATATTTTTAATAAAAATATAAATATTACTGGAATTACAATTACAAAATTAGATGGAACAGCTAAAGGAGGTATAATTTTTTCAATTTATGATAAATTTAATATACCTATTAGATTTATTGGAATAGGAGAAAAAATTCAAGATTTAAGAATTTTTAATTCTAAAGATTTTATTGAAGCTATTTTATATATAGATAAATAAAAAATTTATATTAAAAAATATTTTTATAAATATTTAATGTATATTGAATTTTATTATATTAATTTAAAATTTTTATATAAATTTAAATTAATTATAATTATTTATAAAAAAATATTTTTTTATAAATAATTATATTATATAATTTATTTTTAATAATTTTTTATTAATAATTAAAATTTATAAATAAATCTTTATTTAATAAAATTATTTTTTTAAATAAAAAATTTAAAAAAAATTAATAATTAATTATATTAATATAAAAAAATTTTATAAAAAATATTTATTATTTTGTATAATAATTATATTTATTTATTAATAAATAATTTATAAAATAAAATTTATAAAATTTTTTATAAAAATAATACGTTTTATTATTTAATAATTTAATTAAATAAATTTAATTTTGTTAAAAAATAAAAAATATTTTAAATGGTTTTTTTATGAAAATATTAGGAATTGAAACATCATGTGATGAAACAGGAATAGCATTATATGATGATATATATGGACTTCAATGTCATATTGTACATAGTCAAATAAAATCTCATATGAATTATGGTGGTATTGTTCCTGAAATAGCTTCTAGAAAACATATCAAATATACAATTTTATTAATTAAAAAAATTTTAAAAAAAAATAAATTAAAAATTAATGATATTAATGGAATTGCATATACAGCTGGTCCAGGATTAATAGGATCTTTAATTGTTGGAGCTACTATTGGAAGATCATTATCATATGCATTAAATATTCCATCTGTTCCTATAAATCATATGGAAGGTCATTTATTATCTCCTATGATAAAAAATAATTTACTTAAATTTCCATTTTTATCTTTATTAGTTTCTGGAAAACATACTGAAATTATAAAAGCAATAAGTTTTGGAAATTATAAAATTTTAGGAAAATCTTTAGATGATGCTGCAGGAGAAGCATCAGATAAAATTGCAAAATTACTTGGAATAAAATATCCAGGAGGTAAATATATATCTTTTTTAGCTAAAAATGGTAAAAAAAATAACTATAAATTTCCAAGACCAATGATTAATAAACCTGGATTAAATTTTAGTTTTTCTGGATTAAAAACTTTTGCTTCTAATATTATAAAAAAAAATATTATTAATAAACAAATAAAATCAGATATAGCAATGGCATTTGAAGATGCTTTAATTGACACTTTATTAATAAAATGTAATAGAGCTTTAGATTTTACTGGATTAAAAAATTTAGTTATTGCTGGAGGAGTAAGTGCTAATTCTATTTTAAGAAAAAGATTTTCAAAAAATATGAAAAAAAGAAAAGTAAAATTATTTTATCCTAAAAAAGAATTTTGTACAGACAATGCAGCTATGATTGCTTATGTTGGATTAATGAAATTAAAAAATAATTTAAATAATAAAGATCTTATAATTAAAGTTAATAAAAAATGGTCATTAGAAGAGGAATTTTAAATAAATTTATAAAAATATTTTTTATATTTATTTTTTAATAATTGAAATTATTATTAATAATTAATTGCTTCATAAACTTTAAAAAAATTATTTTTTAATAAAATTTTATATGTTCCAAAAGTTTTTTCTAACATAAAAGAATAAGGTAAAAAATTATTTGCAACAATTCTTATTTTACCACCAATATTAAGATATTTTTTAGATCTATATATTATTTTTTTAGCTATTTTAAAATTAATATTTTTTTTATCATGAAATGGAGGATTAGTTATAATCATATCAAATTTACCACAAACATTAGAATATACATCACTAGAAATTATATTACAATTTAAATTATTTTTTTTAAAAGTTAATTTACTTGATAAAATTGCACTATAATATGAATCAATAAGAGTAATATCTATATTTTTATTATAATTAGCTAAAAATGCAGATATTATTCCAGATCCACAACCAATGTCAATAATTTTTCCTTCAAAAGGTTCATTTAATGTAGATAAAAGAAATTTACTTCCATTATCTAATTTTTTATAATCAAAAACTCCAGGTAAAGTTTTAATAATAATTGAATTTATATTATATTTTTTTAAAAAAAAATTTATATTAAAAGAAGGAATATTAATTAATTTTCCATAAAATAATATACAATGTCCTATATTATCAATTTTACTTAAAAAACACCATTTTTTAAGTAAATTAAAAACACTTTTAACACCATATTTTTTATATCCAATAATAAAAATTTCACAATTTTTATTTAAAAAAGAAAAAATATTTAATATTTGAAATAAATTTTCTAATTTATTTTTTTGCCAAAAATAAATTAGAAAATTACATTCTTTTGTAAAAGAATTATTTTTAAATAATCCAAAAAATATTTTATTATTTTTATTTTTTAATAATTTTTTTTTGTGATGAAACCAAAAAGTATGAAATTTAAAATTTTTTAAATTTATTTCTTTTGGAAAAAAATTAATAATATCACCAGAAAAAATTATATTTTTATTATTAAATTTATTTATGTGACGTTTAAATATTTTATTAAAATTATTTTTTGTATACATATGATATTTTTTTTAAATATATAAAATATTTTTTAAAAATTTAATAATAATAATTTTTTTTTAAAATAAATTTAATACATTTTTTAAAAAAACATTAAATATTAATTTAAATTATTTAAAATTATTTATTTTTAATAATTTTTATTAAAATTTTTATAAAAAATATATATTTAATTTTATATATACTATATATAAATATTATATTAATATATTTATTATTAAATAAAAAATTTAATTAAATTATTTTTATATAAAAATCTTTATAAAAATTATATCATATTTATATGAATAAATTAAAATATTTAAAATATAAAACTATTTTTATATTTTAATATTTTAATTTAATAAGTATTAAATTTTAATATAAATATATTAATAATATTTTTAAATTTAGTTATAATAATTATTTTAAATAAAAGGTATAAAATAATATGTCTAGAATTTGTCAAATAACTAAAAAAAAAACATTAGTTGGAAATAATAGATCTCATGCAATGAATGCAACTAAAAGAAAATTTTTTCCTAATTTACATAATCATAAATTTTGGATTTCAAGTAAAAAAAAATATATTTCTTTAAAAGTTTCTACAAAAGGAATACGAATGATTGATAAAAAAGGTATTGAAAAAATTATTAAAAAAATTAAATTAAAATAATAGGTATATATTATGGCTAGTAAAGTTAGAGAAAAAATAAAATTAATATCTTCTTCTGGAACAAAACATTTTTATACTACAACTAAGAATAAAAGAAATCAAACAAAAAAATTAGAAATAAAGAAATTTGATCCAATTATAAGAAAACATGTTATATATATAGAAACTAAATTAAAATAATATTTTTATAAACTTTAAAAAAATTATTTTTTAAAAAATTAATAATATTTAAAATAAAATAATATTAAATATAAATTTGGAATAATTTTGAAATTTTTAAAAAAAAAAATAAAAATATATTTATATATATATAATATAATTATGTTTTTAATACAACCATATATATGGATTAGATTTTTTTTTAAAAAAAAAAATATATTTTTAAAAGATAAAAGATTTTTTGAAAGATATGGATTTTTTAATAAAAAAATAAAATCTAATGGAATATTAATTCATGCAGTATCTGTTGGAGAAATATTATCTTCTATTCCATTAATAAAATTATTAAAAAAAAAATATCCTAAAATTCCTATAATATTTACTACAACAACAATTAGTGGATCAAAATTAATTAATTTAAAATATAATAAAAATATATTTCATCTTTATTTTCCATATGATTTATTTTTTTCTGTAAATAGATTTTTAAATAAAATTTCTCCTAGAATAATTATTCTTATGGAAAGAGAATTATGGCCTAATTTTATTTATTTAGCTTTTTCAAAAAAAATTCCTTTAATTATAGCAAATGCAAGATTATCAAATAAATCAGTTATTTTTTATAAAAAAATTAATTTTTTTATGTTATCAATTTTAAAGAAAATTACATTAATTGCTGCTCAAAGTAATAAAGATAAAATGTCATTTTTAGATATAGGAATAAAAAATAATAAAATTAAAGTTACTGGAAATATTAAATTTAATATTTCCATTAATTCTAAATTAAAATTAAATGCAATAAAACTTAAAAAAAAATGGGCTCATAATCGTTATATATGGATTGCTGGTAGTACTCATAAAGGTGAAGAAAAAATTATTATAAAAGCACATAAAAAACTTTTAAAAATATTTCCAAATTTACTTTTAATTATTGTACCACGTCATATTAATAGATGTTTTTCAATAGAAAAAATAATTATAAATCATAATTTAAAATATATATATAAAAGTAGTGGAAAAAATCCTTCTATTAATACAAATATTATTATCGTTGATACTATTGGTGAACTTTTGCTTTTATATAGAATATCTGATATAGCTTTTATAGGAGGAAGTTTAATAAATAAATATTATGGACATAATCCACTTGAAGCAGCAATAAATTCAATTCCTATACTTATAGGTCCTTATACAAAAAATTTTTTAGATATATGTTATAAATTAAAAAAATTAAATGGTTTAATAATAGTTAAAAATATAATTGATTTAGTTAAAAATATATCTAATTTATTAAAAAATAATAATTATAGATTAACCCAAGGAAAAAATGGATATAAAATTTTTTATAAAAATTCATTACCTTTATTAAATTTATTAAAATTATTAAATAAATATATTAAATAATTATTTAAATAAAATATTTTAATTAAATTAAAAATTTAATTTTATTTATATGAATATATAAAATATATAATATTTTATATTAAAAATATAAATAATATAAAATTTTAATAAAATATTTAAATTTAATTATTTAATAATAAAAATATATATAAAATTAATAATAAATTTATAAAATTAATAATAAATTTTATATAAAAAATTAATTTAATATAAATAATTTTATATATATAAAATATATTATTTTTTATTAATTAAATTTAATTAAATTTAATTAATAAAAAGTTAATTTATAAAATAATTTTACTTATTTATATTTTATTAAAAGGAAATTTTATGTCAAAAATTGTAAAAATTATTGGAAGAGAAATTCTTGATTCTAGAGGATATCCAACTGTAGAAGCTGATGTTTATTTAGAAGATGGATCAATTGGAGTATCCTCTGTTCCTTCTGGTGCATCTGTTGGTAAAAGAGAAGCTTTAGAGCTTAGAGATAATAATAATAATTATTATATGGGTAAAGGTGTAACAAAAGCTGTTAAAGCAATAAATGGTCCATTAGCAAATGCATTAATAGGAAAATGTTCTAGTAATCAATCTTTTTTAGATAATCTTATGATTAATCTTGATGGAACTATAAATAAATCAAAATTTGGAGCTAATTCTATTTTAGCTTTATCTCTTTCTATTGCTAAAGCTTTTTCTAAATCTAAAGGAATTAATTTATATGAATATATTGCTGAATTAAATGAAACTCCTAATATATTTTCTATGCCATTACCAATGATTAATATTATTAATGGTGGAAAACATTCTAATAATAATATAGATATTCAAGAATTTATGATTCAACCAATTGGAGCAAAAAGTTTTAAAGAATCTATAAGAATTGGATCAGAAATATTTCATAATTTAGGTTTAATTTTAAAAAATAAAGGAATGAGTACATCTGTTGGTGATGAAGGAGGATATTCCCCAAATATGTCTTCAAATGAAGAAGTTTTAGATATAATTCAAAAAGCAATTCAAAAATCAAATTATATTTTAGGAAAAGATGTAACATTGGCAATAGATTGTGCTGCTTCTGAATTATATGATAGTTCTTTAAAAAAATATATTTTAAAAAATGAAAATAAAATTTTTTCTTCTAAGGAATTTACTCATTATTTAGAAGAACTAACTGAAAAATATTCTATTCTTTCTATTGAAGATGGATTAAATCAATCTGATTGGGAAGGTTTTATATATCAAACAAAAATTTTAGGTAAAAGAATACAAATAGTTGGAGATGATTTATTTGTTACAAATACTAATCTTTTAAAAAAAGGAATAAAATTAGGAGCAGCAAATTCTATTTTAATTAAATTAAATCAAATAGGATCCTTAACAGAAACATTATCTGCTATTAAAATGGCAAAAAAATCAGGATATTCTGTAATTATTTCTCATCGTTCAGGAGAAACAGAAGATGTATCAATAGCTGATTTATCTGTAGGAACATCAGCTGGACAAATTAAAACTGGATCTATGAGTAGATCAGAAAGAATAGCTAAATATAATCAATTAATTCGTATTGAAGAAAATTTAGGAAATAAAGTAAATTTTTATGGATCAAAAGAAATAAAAAATCAAATATAAATATATAATTAATATTTATTAATTAATAAATAATACAAATATTTATAATTAATTTTTTTTAAAAAATATAAAAATAATTTTTATATATAAATATACATAATTAATTTAAATTAAATAAAATATTTATATTTTTATATAAATTAATTTATTTAAATTTAAATATAAAATTTTTTATATAAAATTTTTTTTAAAATTTATAATTTTAAGCGGGAAACGAGATTCGAACTCGCGACTCCAACCTTGGCAAGGTTATGCTCTACCTCTGAGCTATTCCCGCAATTGTATATAATACATATTATAAAATATTTTAAAAATTAAACAATACTTTAATTAAAAAAATATTTATATAATTAAATTATTTAAATATAAAAAAAATAAATAAAAAATTTTATATAAAATATTAATTATTTTTTTAATTTAATTAAAAATATATATTATAATATATATTATAAAATTTATTAATTTTAAATTTATATTTAAAATTAATAAATAAAATTATTAATATAATATAAATTTATTTTTATATATAAAAAATATATAAATAAATTACTTTAGAGAAATTTTATGGATAAAATAAAAAAAAAAATAAAAAAATTATTAAAAAAAATACATAAACATAATTTATTATATTTTGGAAAAAATACTCAAAATATATCTAATGAACAATATGATTATTATATAAAAAAATTAAAAATTTTAGAAAAAAAACAAACTAATTTTATCACTAAAAATTCTCCAACACAATCTGTTTCTGGTTTTATTAAAAAAAAATTTAAAAAAATTAAACATAAAACTCCTATGTTATCTTTAAATAATGCATATGAAAAAAAACAAATTAAACATTTTATAAAAAAAATATTAAAAAAAAATAATAATATAAAAAATATATTATATTGTTGTGAATTAAAAATAGATGGATTAGCAGTTAGTGTAATTTATAAAGATAGTAAATTATTTAAAATTTCTACTAGAGGAGATGGAAATATAGGAGAAGATGTTACCAAAAATATTAATATGATTAAAAATCTTCCTATTAATTTAAAAAAATATAATAATATTCCTTCCCTTTTTGAATTAAGGGGAGAAGTTTTTATGTTAAAAAAAAATTTTATAAAAATTAATAAAAAATTAAAAGAACAAAATAAGAAAATATTTAATAGTTTAAGAAATGCAGCATCTGGAAGTCTTAGAAGAATTAATTCTTCAAATTTTTTAAAAAATAAATTAAATTTTTTTTGTTATGTAATTAATTGGTCAAACAAAGAATATTTTCCAAAAAGTCATTTTAACTCTTTAAAATTTTTAAAAAAATTAAATATTCCAATAAATGAAAATATAAAACAATGTAAAAATATTAAAGAAATTTTTAATTATTATAAATATATTTTAAATATTAGAAAAAAATTAAATTTTGAAATAGATGGAATTGTTATAAAAGTAGATGATAAAATTTTACAAAAAAAAATAGGATATTCTTCTAGTTATCCAAGATGGGCTATAGCATATAAATTTCCTTCTAAAAAAGGAATTACAAAAATTAAAAATGTAGATTTTCAAGTAAGTAGAACTGGAATATTAACACCTGTTGCTAGATTAAAACCTATATATATATCAGGAATAAAAATTAGTAATGTAAATCTTTATAATTTTAATGAAATTAATAGATTAAAAATTATGATTGGAGATACAGTTACTGTTAGTAGATCTGGAGATGTAATACCTAAAATTATAAATGTTATTAAAAAATTTAGACCTAAAAATGCAAAAAAAATTAATATTCCTAATTATTGTCCAATATGTAATTCTATTATTAAAAGATTAAATGAAGATATTAATTTATATTGTTTAAATTCTATAAATTGTATTGCTCAATCTAAAGAAAAATTAAAACATTTTGTATCAAAAAATGCTATGAATATTAAAGGATTTGGTAAAAAAATTATAAATGAATTGGTTGATAAAAATATAGCAAAAAATCCAATTGAATTGTTTAAAATTAATTTATTATCTTTATTAAAAATTAATAGAATTAATATTAAATTAGCTAAAAAATTATTAAAATCTTTGAAAACATCTAAAAATACTACTTTTCCAAGATTTATTTATTCATTAGGAATACCAAAAGTAGGTATAACTATATCTCATAATATCGCTTATCATTATAAAAAAATAAATTTATTAATTAATGCAGATATTTATTCTTTAAATTCTATTAAAAATGTTGGTATAAATGTCTCTAATAAAATTTATTTTTTTTTTCAAGTAAAAGAAAATTTAAAAATGATTAATTATTTAATTAGTAAAGAAATTGGAATTAATTGGTAAATTATATTTAATTTATTAAAGTAATTTTTATTAAAAAATATTTTTATATTTTTTAAAAATTTTAAAAAAAATTAATTAAAAATTATAATTTATTATTAATTAATAAATTAATTTAATATTTATTAAAAATATAAAAAATTTAATAAAATATTATAAATATTTATATTAAATTTATTTAAAAAATTTATGTAAATATATAATAAATATTATTTTTTAATTATATTTAAAAGGAATAAAATTATGTCAAAAGATTTATATCATGATATAGATCCTATAGAAACAAAAGAATGGATAGATTCAATTGAATCAGTTATAAAAAATGAAGGAAAAAAAAGAGCAAAATTTTTAATTAAAAATATTATAAAAAAAACATCTATAAAAAAATATTTTTTATATAATTCTTTTTGTAAAGATTATATTAATACTATATCAGTAGAAGAAGAAGAAAAATATCCTGGTGACTTAGATATAGAATATAGAATTCGTTCTGTTATACGTTGGAACGCTCTTATGATAGTTCTTAGAGCTTCAAGAAAAAATTTAGAACTTGGAGGACATATAGCTTCTTTTCAATCTGCTGCAACAATATATGAAGTATGTTTTAATCATTTTTTTCGAGCTAAAAATTCAAAAGATAATGGAGATATAATATATTTTCAAGGACATATTTCTCCAGGTATTTATTCTAGAGCTTTTTTAGAAGGAAGATTAAATGAAGAACAATTAGACAATTTTAGACAAGAGGTTAATAAAAAAGGATTATCTTCTTATCCTCATCCAAGAATGATGCCAGAATTTTGGCAATTTCCTACTGTATCTATGGGTTTAGGACCTATTAATGCTATTTATCAAGCTAAATTTTTAAAATATTTACATAATAGATCTATTAAAGATACTTCTTCACAAACAATATATGCTTTTTTAGGGGATGGTGAAATGGATGAACCAGAATCAAAAGGAGCATTATCTGTTGCAGGAAGAAATAAATTAGATAATTTAATTTTTCTTATAAATTGTAATTTACAAAGATTAGATGGTCCTGTATTTGGTAATGGAAAAATTATTAATGAATTAGAAAATATATTTTATGGTTCTGGATGGGAAGTAATTAAAGTTATTTGGAATAGCAAATGGGATAATTTATTTAAAAAAGATAAAAGTGGAAAATTAATAAAACTTATTAATGAAACAGTAGATGGAGATTTTCAAAATTATACTTCAAAAAATGCAGAATATATAAGAAAAAACTTTTTTGGTAAATACATTGAAACAAAAAATCTTATAAAAGATATGAAAGATGAAGAAATTTTAGAATTAAATCGTGGTGGTCATGATTCTAAAAAAATTTATTCTGCTATAAAAAGAGCAAAAGAAATAATTGGAAAACCTGTAGTTATTTTATTTCATACAGTAAAAGGATATGGAATGGGTACATCTGCTGAAGGTATGAATATTGCTCATCAAGTAAAAAAAATAGATATAGAAAGTTTAAAATATTTTAGAAATAGATTTAATTTATCAAATATTACTGATGAAAAAATTTCATATCTTCCATATATTAAATTTAAAAAAAATTCTGAAGAATATAATTATTTACATAAAAATAGAAAAAAACTTTATGGATATGTTCCAAAAAGAAACAATAAATTTAAAAATTATATAAAAATTCCATCTTTAAAAAATTTTCAAAATATTTTAATAAAACAAAAAAAAAATATATCTACTACAATTGCTTTTCTTAGAATATTAAATATTTTATTAAAAAAAGATAAAATTAAAAATTATATAGTACCAATAATTCCTGATGAAGCAAGAACATTTGGAATGGAAGGATTATTTAGAACAATAGGAATTTATAATTCAGAAGGACAAAAATATATTCCAGAAGATTATAAAAAAATATCTTTTTATAAAGAAAATAAATCAGGACAAATATTACAAGAAGGAATAAATGAATTAGGATCAGTTTCTTCATGGATAGCTGCTGCTACATCATACAGTACAAATAATTTACCTATGATTCCATTTTATATTTATTATTCTATGTTTGGTTTTCAAAGAACAGGAGATTTATATTGGTCTGCAGGAGATCAACAAGCTAAAGGATTTTTAATTGGAGCTACATCTGGTCGTACAACTTTAAATGGTGAAGGATTACAGCATGCTGATGGACATAGTCATATTCAATCTTTAACTATTCCGAGTTGTATTTCTTACAATCCAACATATGCATATGAAATAGCTGTTATTATTCAAAATGGTTTAGAAAGAATGTATGGAAAAAAACAAGAAAATATATATTATTATATAACAACATTAAATGAAAAATATCATATGCCAAGTATGCCTAAAAATTCTGAAAATGGTATTTGTAAAGGTATATATAAAATAAAAAATTTATTAGGTAATAATGGACATATTCAATTAATTGGATCTGGATCTATTTTATTAGATGTTATAGCTGCATCAAAAATTTTAAGTTCAGAATATAATATAGGATCTGATGTATATAGTGCTACTTCATTTACTGAACTTGCAAGAGATGGTCATAATTGTATTAGATGGAATATGTTAAATCCTAGTAAAAAACCTAAAATACCTTATATTGCAAAAATATTAAATAATTCTCCTATAGTTATTTCTACAGATTATATGAGATTATTTGCTGAACAAATACGTAATTTTGTATCTAATAATGATTTTTTTGTTTTAGGTACTGATGGATTTGGATTATCTGATAGTAGAGAAAATCTTAGATCTTATTTTGAAATAAATACAAATTATATTGTTGTTTCTTCTTTATATGTTTTATCTAAGAATAAAATGGTTAGTATTGATTTAGTAGAAAAAGCTATTATAAAATATTCTATTGATATTAATAAAATTAATCCTCAACTTGTATGAATTAAAATAAGGATACATTATATAATGTATACTAAAATTAAAGTTCCAGATATTGGTTCAGATGAATTTGAAGTTATTGAGATTTTAAAAAAAATAGGAGATGAAGTTAAAAAAGAAGAATCTTTGATTGTTATAGAAGGAGATAAAACTTCTATAGAAATACCATCTCCAAAAAATGGATTTATAAAAAAAATATTAATTAAAATAGGTGATAAAATTTATACAAATAAAACTATTATGTTATTTAAAAATAATGAAAAAATTATAAATTCATTTGATTTTTTTTATGAAAAAGATAAAAAAATTTATATTTCAAATAAATTTTATAAAAAATCTGTAATAGTCAAAAATATTATGATAAAAATTGGAGATATAATTAATAAAAATTCTTGTTTAATTTCTGTTGAAGAAAATTCTCATATAACTAATATAATATCTCCATTTAAATGTTTAATAAAATTAATAAAAATAAAAATTAATGATGTTATTAATTCTAATTCAATTATAGCTGTTATAGAATTAATTAAAAATAAAAATTCTATATTTAAAAAAAATAAAGAATTATTTGATAATAAAAATAATTTATTAATTAATAAAAATGATTTGTTAATTAATAAAAATAACAATAATTTAAAACCTTATGCAACTCCAATAATTCGTAGACTTGCATATGAATTTAATATTAATTTAAAAAAAATTAATGGAACTGGAAGAAAAAAAAGAATTATTCGTGAAGATATTACAAATTATATAAAAAATATTTTAAAAAAAAATAAAGATATATCTAATTCAAATATTAATGATAATAAAATTTTAAAAAAAATAAATTTTGAAAAATTTGGAAAAATTAAAGTTATTAAATTAAATAATATTCAAAAAATTTCTGGAATGAATTTAAAAAAAAATTGGAGAAATATTCCTCATGTTACTCAATTTGATTATGCAGATATTACAGAATTAGAAATATTTAGAAAACATAAAAACGATGAATTTAAAAATTTAAATAAAAATATTAAAATTACTATTTTACCTTTTTTAGTAAAAATAATTTTTAAAGCATTAAAAAAATTTAAACGCTTTAATAGTTCATTATCATGTAATAAAAAAAAATTAATTTTAAAAAAATATTTTAATATTGGTATAGCTGTAGAAACAGAAAAAGGTTTATTAGTTCCTGTATTAAAAGATGTAGATAAAAAAAATATTATTGATATATATCATGAATTAATTTTTTTATATAATAAAGCTAGATCTGGAACTATTAAATATAATGATATGCAAGGTGGATGTTTTACTATTTCTAATTTAGGTGGTATTGGTGGATTATTTTTTACTCCAATTATTAATTCTCCTGAAGTTGCAATTCTTGGTTTATCTAAATCAATAATAAAACCAATTTGGATTAAAGATAAATTTGTTCCTAGATTAATGTTACCACTTTCATTATCATATGATCATCAAGTTATAGATGGATCTGATGGTGTAAGATTTATTAATTTTATTAAAGAAATATCATCAGATATTCGTTTATTATTAATGTAATATTTTATATAAAATAATTTTAAAATAAAAAGGAATGTATGATAAAAAACAATATTAAAACTCATGTTGTTGTTATTGGATCAGGACCAAGTGGTTATTCTGCTGCTTTTCGGTGTTCTGATTTAGGATTAAAAACAATATTAATTGAACGTCATATTAATTTAGGAGGAGTATGTTTAAATGTAGGATGTATTCCGTCTAAAACTTTATTACATATTTCTAAAATTATTAATGAATATAATTTTTTTAAGCAAAAAAATATTTTTTTAAATAAAATAGAAATTGATTTGTTTAAAATAAAAAGTTGGAAAAAAAAAATAATTGAAAATTTATCTTTTGGATTAAACAAAATGTTTCAATCTAGAAATATAGAAATTATTCAAGGAAATGCTAAATTTATAAATAAAAATTTAATTCAAGTAGAAAATTCAAAAAATAAAATATTTATAGAATTTGAATATGCAATTATTGCTACTGGATCTTATCCAATTAATTTTCCATTTTTATTAAATAAAGAAAATAAAAATATATGGAATTCTACAGATGCATTAAATTTAAAATTTATTCCTAATAAATTATTAATAATTGGTGGGGGAATTATTAGTTTAGAAATGGCTACTATATATCATTCTTTAGGATCAAAAATTGATATTGTAGAAATATCTGATCAAATTATTCCTTTAGCAGATAAAGATATAATTAATATTTTTATAAAAATATTAAATAATAAATTTAAATTTATATTAAAAACTAAAGTTATTTCTATAAGTAATAATAAAAATAAAATTTTAGTTAAAATGGAAGACAAAAATTTATATATTTATGAAGAAGAATATGATGCTGTTATAATTGCAATAGGAAGATATCCAAATAGTAAAAATATAGGAATTAATAAATTAGGAATTAAATTAAATTCACAAAATTTTATAAAAGTAAATAATAATCTTCAAACCAATATAAAAAATATTTATGCAATAGGAGATGTTATAGGACAACCAATGCTTGCTCATAAAGGTATGAAAGAAGGTCATATTGTTGCTGAAATAATTTCTGGAAAAAAATATATTTTTAATCCTAAAATTATACCTTATATAGCATATACTGATCCTGAAATAGCATGGGTTGGTTTAACCGAAAAAAATATTAAAGATAATGAAAAAAATAAATTTGAGATTACAAAATTTCCTTGGTCTGCATCTGGAAGAGCTATATCTTCAGGTGCAACAAATGGAATAACTAAACTTATTTTTAATAAAAAAACAAATAGAATTGTGGGAGGATCTGTTGTTGGAATTAATGGTGGTGAAATTCTTGGTGAGATTGGATTAGCAATTGAAATGGGATGTGAAGCAGAAGATATATCTCTTACTATACATGCTCATCCAACTTTATATGAATCTATAGGATTATCTTCAGAAATATATACAGGATCAATTACTGATTTAATTAATAATAAAATTAATAAAAAAATTTTTAAAAATTAATAAAAAATTTTTATAAAAAAATAAAAAAATTATTAAATATTTTATATAAAATATATAATAATTTTTTATTTTTTTATATATAAACATTTAATTTAAAATTAATAATTAAAAATTATTATATATTTTAATTCTTTTATTTTTATTAAAAATTTCTTGAAATTGAATATTAATAGGAGTTCCTATGATTTTTAATGATTTATGAAAATAATTTATTAAATATCTTTTATAAAAATTAGGAATTAAACTTACTCTCTTACCATATATTTTTAATATAAATGGATTATTTTCAATCATATGAGAATATTTAAAATTAATTTTTTTTTTTCCTACTAAAGGAGGTTTATGTTTTTTAATAGCTTCTTTCATTATATTTGTAATTAATGAAGTATTTATATTATTTTTGGAATTTGAATATGCTTCATTTATTGAATTAAATATATTAGAAATTTTTTTATTATATAATGCAGAAATAAAATGTATACGAAAAAAATTAAAAATATATAAATTTTTTTTTAAAAAAGATTTTATTATTTTTTTTTTATATATTGATATTAAATCCCATTTATTAATTATAATTATTAAAGATTTTCCTTTATTAATTATAATATGACACAAGATTATATCTTGATTTGATAATCCTTTATTTGCATCAATTATTAAAAGAACTATATTAGAATCTTTTATAGAATTAATTGTTTGATCAACTGAAAATTTTTCTTCAATTAATTTAATTTTATTTTTTTTTCTTATACCAGCAGTATCTATAAATAAATAATTTTTATTTTTAAATTTTAAAGGAACATATATACTATCTCTTGTAGTAAAAGGTTCTTTAGAAACTATTGTTCTATTTTTTTTAAAAAAACAATTTAATAAAGTAGATTTTCCAGAGTTAGGCATTCCTATAATAGAAATTTTTATATAAATATTTTTATTTTTTTTATTTATATAATTTTTATTAATTATATTATTATAATTTTTATTTATTTTATTTTTTAGTTTTAAAATATTTTTTATAAGATATTTTATTCCTATATTATTTATTGCTGAAATAAAAATAATTTTATTTACTTTTAAAGAATAAAATTCATTAAGATAATTTAAATTAATTCCATCAATTTTATTAACAATAACTATAAAATATTTATTTTTATTTCTAATTAATTCAATTATTTCATAATCATCTTTAATAATTCCAGTTTGTGCATCAAGAATACATAAAACTATATCTGATTCTTTAATAGCTATTATTGATTGATATATTATTTTTTTTTGAATATTCTCAGATTTAGATGTATAACAAATTCCACCAGTATCAATAATAGTAAAAGATTTTTTTTTAATTTCTATATTAGAATATCTTCTATCTCTAGTTAATCCTGGAAAATTTGCTGTTAATGCATCATTACTATTAGTTAATTTATTAAATAAAGTAGATTTTCCTACATTTTGATGACCAATTAAAGAAATAACAGTAGAACACATGATTTTTATAACCTTTAATTTTTATATAAAATATTTTAAATTTAATTTTTAATTAATAATTAAAATTTGTTTTTAAAATTATATAGTAAAAGAACTTATATATCCTTTTTCTGATTGAATAATAATTTGATTATCTTTATTATTTATAATATTTAAAATTTTATTATTATCTATTTTTTGTTTTATAAATAAATTTCCATTTTTTTTATTTATCCAATAAATATATCCTTTTTTGTCACCAAATAATAAATAATTTTTATATAAAATAGGAGACGTAATATTTTTATTAATTAATATATTTTGTTTCCATATAATAGATCCATTATTTATATTTATAGAAATAATATTATCATTTTTATCTACTAAATATAAACAAAAATTATCTAATAACATATTAATTAAAGATCCAATATTTTTATGCCATATTGTTTTTCCAGATTTTGCATCTAATGCAAATATATTTCCATTACATGATGTTGTATATATAATATTATCATATATAATTGGTTTAGATTTTATACCTTGTAAATATAAATTATTTTCTTTTTCATTATTTTTTATATTTATTTTCTTTTTCCAAATAATTTTTCCAGTTTTAATATTTATAGAATTTAAATTTCCTTCATTATCTCCAACAATAATATTTTTATTATAAATTACAGGGTCACAATCTTTTCTCAAAGAAAATAAAGAATTATCTAAATTTAAAGTCCATTTAATTAATCCATTATATTCATATAATGATTGAATCATACCATTTCCAGTATGAACAAATATAAAACCATTTTTTATTATAGGAGTAGATAATACTTCTCCAGATACTGAAGAACTCCATATAATACTTCCATTTTGTGAATTTAATGAATATAAATTTGCATTTTCACTTCCTATATAAATTTTATTTTTATTTTTTGATAATCCTCCAGATAAATGTTCAATATTTTTTAAAAAAATATTACTATAAATAGATAAATCTCTTTTCCAAATTTTTTTTCCATTATTAATATTTAATGCATAAACTTTTCCATTTTTAGAAGCTATAAAAATTATAGATTTATCAATTATAGGATTTATATTAAAAATATTTTTATTTTTTTTTAATTTAAAATCCCATATTTTAAATAAATAAAATTTATTATTTTTTTCATATAAAGATTTATTAAAATTATTAATTTTATTTAAATTTAATAAAGAACATCCAGAAATCATCATAATAAATGATAAAAATAATAAAATAATTAAATTATTAAATTTCATATAACTTTCTCTTATTATATAAGGTATATATTAATTATATATAAATTTAAACATATATTTATAAATAAATAAAATTTAATTTTTATTAAATTTTTAATAAAAAATTTTAAATATATAAAAATTTATTTAAAATTTTCATTAAAAGTTTTTTTTAATTTATTTATTAAATAAGATTGTTTAATAACTTCTTGTGTTCCTTTAATAAAATTTTTTATTTTTATTAATTTATTTTTATTATCTTCATCATTTAATATTAATAATATTTTAATATTATATTTATTTATTTTTTTTAAAAATTTTTTTAAATTATAATTAACTAAATCTGTTATTAAACAAATTTTAGGAAAAAAATCTCTAATTTTTTCAGATAAAATTATAAAAGATTTTTTTGATTCTTTACCAAGATATATAAAATAT
Source organism: Sodalis-like secondary symbiont of Drepanosiphum platanoidis (assembly GCF_964059955.1). Classification (GTDB taxonomy): domain Bacteria; phylum Pseudomonadota; class Gammaproteobacteria; order Enterobacterales; family Enterobacteriaceae. Next base: position 204,300 of record NZ_OZ060924.1, on the reverse strand, counting down.
ATATTTATATTATTTATATTATATATATAATTATTTTTAATATATTTAGAATTAATATTTTGAATTAATATAAATAATCTATCTAAACCAATAGCACAACCTACTGCTGGAACTTTATATTTTTTGTTTATTATATTAACTAAATTATCATATCTACCACCACCACATATAGTTTTTTTCATTTCGGTTATATTAGATATCCATTCAAAAACTGTTTTATTATAATAATCTAATCCTCTAACTAATTTTTTATTTATTATAAATGGTACTTTTGCTTTTTTTAAAAAATAACATAATTTAGAAAAATGATCATAAGAATCTTTATCTAAAATTTTCTTAGGAAAATTTTTTTTTTGTAATAAATGTTTTATATATTTATTTTTACTATCTAATAATCTTATTGGATTAATATATATATTTTTTTGATATTTTTTATCTATTTTTTTTTTATAAAATGAAAAAAATATTGTTAATTGTTTTATAAAATTTAAACGTGTTTTAATTGATCCTAGTGAATTTATTTCTAATAAAATATATTTATCAATATTAAGTTTTTTCCAAAACCTATAAATTAATATAATTAATTCAGCATCAGTTTCTGGGTTATTTTTACCAAATCTTTCAATTCCTAATTGATGAAATTGTCTATATCTACCTTTTTGAGGTCTTTCATGACGAAACATAGGACCTATATACCATAATCTTTGATTTTTATTATTATAAAATAATCCATTTTCAATACATGCTCTTACACAACCAGCTGTTCCTTCAGGTCTTAAAGATAAACAATCTCCATTTTTATCTTTAAAACTATACATTTCTTTTTGAATAACATCTGTCATTTCACCTGCAGTTCTTTTAAACAAAGAAGTATATTCAATAATTGGAAATCTAATTTCTTTATATCCATAATTTTCTAAAATATTTATTAAATAATTTTCAATTATTTTAAATAAGTATGTTTCTTTTGGTAAAAAATCATTCATTCCTCTAATAGATTGTATTTTTTTCAATATTTTTTCTCTAATTTTTTTATTTATTATTTAAATAATTTGTATATTTTATTTATAATTTATTTTAAATATTTTTATTTTTATACAAATTTTTAATTAAATTAATATTTTTAAAATAAACAAATTTTTTATTTTTTAAATAAAAATTTATTATGGATATTTCCAGATAATTGTCCACATGCAGCATTTATATCATCTCCTCTAGTTTTTCTAATAAAAACAATAATTTTATAATTTTTTAATATTTTAATAAATTTATTAATTTTTTCATTAGAAGAACATTTATAATTTGTTCCTGGAAATTTATTCCATGGTATGATATTAATTATACAAGGTATATTTTTTAATAAATTTGCTAATTGATGTGCATGTTTTATTTTATCATTTATGTTATTTAACATAACATATTCTATAGTTACTCCATTTTTATTAGCTTTAGATTTAAATAAATAATTTTTTACTGAATTTAATAAATTCTTAATATTATATTTATAATTTATTGGTATTATTTTATTTCTTATATAATCATTTGGAGCATGAAGGGATATTGCTAATGAAACATCTACCATATTTTTTAGTTTATCTATTCCTGGAACTATTCCTACAGTAGAAATTGTAATACGTCTTTTAGATAAATTAAATCCTAAATTATCTAACATAATATTTATAGATGGAATTAAATTAGATAAATTTAAAAGAGGTTCTCCCATACCCATCATAACTACATTAGTAATTTTATTTAATTTTAATGATTTATTTAAAAAAATAAATTTAGAAGCAGTCCATAATTGTCCTATTATTTCAAATACTTTTAAATTACGATTAAATCCTTGTTTAGCTGTATAACAAAAACTACAATTTAAAAAACATCCTATTTGAGATGATATACATAAAGTAGCACGATTTTTTTCAGGAATATAAACCATTTCTATATTTTGATTTTTTATTTTTAAAATCCATTTAATTGTACCATCATAAGATATTTTTTGATCTATAATAGAAGGATATTTTATTACTGCATATTTTTTTAATTTATATATTAAATTTTTATTAAAATTTGTCATATAATCAAAATTATCATAAAAATTATTATATATAAATTTCATTAATTGATGAACTCTAAAAGATTTTTCTCCTATTTTTTTAAAAAAAATATATAATTTTTCTCTATTCATATTTAAAAAATTAATTTTTTTTATTTTATTATTAATATATTTTTTTTTTAAAATTTTTTTAGAAGATTTATTTTGTTTTAATATCATTAAAATAATTTCCTTTTTTATAAAAATTAATTAAAATTTTTTAAAAAAATATATATAAATAATAAAATAATATTTAAATATTAAAATTAATTATTATTTTAATAATAAAATTATATTTAGGATTATATATTACAGAAATTTAAAAAATTAAGATTTATATAAAGTTTTTATATTTTAATTTTTTTAAAATTATTTGGGTCGTGCAGGAATTGAACCTGCGACCAATTGATTAAAAGTCAACTGCTCTACCGACTGAGCTAACGACCCAGAAATTTTTAGGTGATGACGGAATCGAACCGCCGACTTCCTCCTTGTAAAAGAGGCACTCTACCTTCTGAGCTAATCACCTTTTAATTTTTATTATTACTATATTAAAATAAGTAATAGATTGAGTCAATCATTTTTATTAAAATTAAAATTTTTATTTTATAAAAAATAAAAATTATATATAATAAAAAATATTATTATAAAATAGGTAAATATTTTTATGAAAATTAAAACTAGATTTGCTCCTAGTCCAACTGGATCTTTACATATTGGAAGTATTAGAACTGCTCTTTATTCATGGCTTTTTGCTAGACATTACAAAGGAGAATTTTTTTTAAGAATAGAAAATACTGATTATGAAAGATCTACAAAAAAATCAATTAATCAAATAATAAAAAGTATGAAATGGTTAAATATTGATTGGGATCATGGACCTATTTTTCAAACAGATAGATTAAATAGATATAAATTTTTTATTAAAAAAATGCTTTTAAATAAAACTGCTTATAAATGTTATTGTTCAAAAAAAAGATTAAAAGAATTAAAAGAATATCAAATAAAAAATAATATAAAACCAAAATATGATAGACATTGTAGATATATTAATTCTTTTAAAAAATATAAAAAATCTTATACAATTCGTTTATGTAATCCAATTAATGGAATTGTATCATTTGACGATCATATTCATGGAACAATTAAATTTAATAACGAAGAATTAGATGATTTAATTATTCAAAGAAAAAATAAAATTCCTACATATAATTTTGCTGTAGTTATAGATGATTATGATATGAATATAACACATGTTATAAGAGGATCAGATCATATAAATAATACACCTAGACAAATAAATATTTTAAAAGCAATTAATGCCCCAATACCAGAATATGCTCATTTATCAATGATCTTAGGAGAAGATAAAAAAAAGCTATCTAAAAGAAATGAAGTTATTGGAGTAATGAAATATCGTGATTATGGATTTCTTCCAGAAGCATTATTAAATTATTTAGTAAGATTAGGATGGTCTTATGGTAATCAAGAAATTTTTGATATTTATCAAATGAAAAAATTATTTAATTTAAAATCAATAAATAAATCTCCTAGTATATTTAATTATAAAAAATTATTATGGTTAAATCATATATATATCAACAAACTTCCTATAAAAAATATTATTTTTTATTTAAAATGGCATATTAAAAAAAATAAAATTAATATTAATAATGGTCCTAAATTAAAAAATGTAATAAAAATTTTAAAAAAACGATGTAATACTTTAAATGATATGATAATACATTTTAATTATTTTTATAAAAAATCTTTAAAATTTAATATTTTTTTAATAAAAAAATATTTAAATACTTCATCATTAAATTTTATTAAAAAAGTTAATAAAAAATTAAAAATATTAAAAAAATGGGATCTTAATTCAATTAAAAATATAATATTCAATATAACAAAAAAATTTAATTCATATGTAAAAGAATCTTATATGTTATTACGAATTATTATAACAGGAATAGAAAAAACACCATCTATTAGTGATATTATTTATATAATTGGAAGAGATTTATTTTTTTTTAGAATTAAATATTCAATAAAAAAAATATCTGATTTTTTTTAAAAATCAGATATTTTTTAAATATTAACTTAATTTTAATAAAAATAAAAATTAATAATTTATAAATTAATTTTTAATATAATTTATTAAAAAATTTTTTAACTAAATAAAATAATTAATTTTTATTAAATTTTTTAAAAATTTATATATCAATATTTATAACTTTTAGTGCATTTTTTTGAATAAATTCTTTTCTAGGTTCTACTGAATCTCCCATTAAAGTAGTAAAGAGATTATCTGCTATAATAGCATCATGTATATTAATTTGTAACATTCTTCTATTTTTAGGATCCATAGTTGTTTTCCAAAGTTGTTCTGGATTCATTTCACCTAAACCTTTATATCTTTGAATTATTAAATTTTTGGATGATTCTTTTATTAACCATTTAAATGCTTGATCAAAATTATTTATTAATTTACGTTTTCCTTTTCTTTCAACATATGCTCCATCTTTAATATTTATTAATTTTTTTATTTTTTCTCTTATAAAATAAATTTTTTTATATTCATTACTTTTAAAAAAATTAATATTTAAATTATAACAAAATTTTATTCCATAATTTTTCATTATTAATATAGGTTCAAATATTTTTAAATCATTATTTTTTTTTATAAAAAAACTATATTTACAATATTTTCTTTTATATTCATTTAATTTTTTTACTACTTTTTTTATCCAATTTTTTACTTTATATTTATCATTAAGATCATTTTTAACAATAGATTTATAAAATAATAAATTTTTAAGAAAATCATATGGAAAATATTTTTTCATTAAATTAATATCTTTTTTTGTTTCAAAATATTTTGATATTAATAAATATAAATTATTATCTTTTATTATTCCATTAATAGATTTTGTATTAATAATAGAATTTTTTGAAGCTAAAATAATTTTATATTTAATCATATCGTTATTATTTTTAATATATTTTTCATTATTTCCTTCTTTAATTTTATAAAGAGGAGGTTGTGCAATAAATATATGACCACGTTTAATTATTTCAGGCATTTGACGATAAAAAAATGTTAATAATAAAGTTCTAATATGTGCTCCGTCAATATCAGCATCAGTCATAATAATAATTTTATGATACCTTAATTTATCTGGATTATAATCATTAGAACCTATTCCACATCCTAAAGCAGTAATTAATGATGTAACTTCTTGAGAAGATAACATTTTATCAAATCTAGCTTTTTCAACATTAAGTATTTTTCCTTTTAACGGTAAAATAGCTTGATTTTTTCTATTTCTTCCTTGTTTTGCAGAACCACCAGCAGAATCTCCTTCTACTAAATAAAGCTCAGAATAAATAGGATTTCTTTCTTGACAATCAGATAATTTTCCTGGTAATCCAGAAGCAAAATCTAATGAACTTTTTTTACGAGTAATTTCACGTGCTCTTCTTGCAGCTTCTCTAGCACGAGCAGCACTAATAATTTTTCCAACAATTATTTTTGAATCACTAGGATTTTCTAATAAAAATTCTATTAAATATTTATTAATTAATGATTCTACTATAGATCTTACTTCAGAAGAAACTAATTTATCTTTAGTTTGAGAAGAAAATTTAGGATTAGAAATCTTTACAGAAACAACAGCAGTTAATCCCTCTCTTGTATCATCTCCTATTGTATTAACTTTAGCTTTTTTTAAAATTCCTTCTTTATCCATATAAAAATTTAAAGATCTTGTTATTGCAGATCTAAATCCAACAAGATGAGATCCACCATCACGTTGAGGTATATTATTAGTAAAACAATATATATTTTCTTTAAAACTACTATTCCATTGTAAAGCAACTTCTACTGATATTTCTTTTTTTGAAGCAATAAAATAAAATATTTTAGAATGTATTGGAGATTTATTAAAATTTAAATAATTAATAAATTCTTTAATTCCTCCAGAATAATGAAAAAAATCTTTTTTTTCTTTTTTTTCATCGTATAAACAAATAGATATACCTGCATTTAAAAAAGATAATTCTTTCAATCTATTAGATAAAATTTTATATTTAAAAACAGTATTATTAGTAAAAATTTTATAATCTATCCAAAAACGTATTGTAGTACCAGTATCTTTTGTATTTCCAATAATTTTTATAGATTTTCTTGGAATTCCAAATATATAAGTTTGTGAATATATTTTACCATCTCTTTTAATTAAAAGTTTTAATTTTTTCGAAAGAGCATTAACAACTGAAATTCCAACACCATGTAATCCTCCAGAAACTTGATAAGAATTATCATCAAATTTTCCACCAGCATGTAAAACAGTCATAATTACTTCTGCTGCAGATACTCCTTCTTCATGTAATCCAGTAGGTATTCCTCTTCCATCATCTGAAACAGAAACTGAATTATCATTATGAATTTTTACAATAATTTTTTTGCAATATCCTGCAAGAGCCTCATCTATAGAGTTATCTACAATTTCAAATACCATATGATGTAATCCAGTACCATCATCAGTATCTCCAATATACATTCCTGGTCTTTTTCTTACTGCATCTAATCCTTTTAATACTTTTATACTTGAAGAATCATATGACATAAAATTTACCTAATTTTAAAGATAATTTTAAATTATTTATAATATATAATATTTTTAAAAATTTATTAAAAATAAATAAAATTTTATATAATATATTTATTAATAATTTTAAAAAATATATAAATAAATTTTTATTAAAAATATTTTTTAATAAAAATTTATAAAATAAATATTATTTAATTATTTATATAAATAAATTCAATTAAATTATTTATGTATAAATTTTATTTATTAATATAAAATTTTATAAAAAAAATTATATTAATTAATAATTTTTTATAATTTTAATTTAAATTTTTTAAAATTTATTATTTATTATAAATGCATAGGCATGAGAATATATATAGAACCTTTATTTAAAAAATTTTCAATTTGTATACCAGAAAAATTATTATTAAATAATAACTTTATTTTATCACATTTTAATATATTTAAAACATCTAAAATATATATAGCATTAAAACAAATTTCTATATTATTTCCTTCATATAAAATATTTAAAAATTCTTCTGCTTCTTCATGTGAAGAATTATTTGCAGTAATTTTTATTTGATTTTTACTTATATATAATCTAATTCCTTTGAATTTTTCATTAGAAAGAAGTGATACTCTTGAAATTGCTTCATATAACTTATTACAATCAGCTTGTAAAAAATTATCATATTGTTTTAAACATATATTTTTATAATCAGGATATATTCCTTCAATTAATTTAGAAATCAAACTATAATTTCCTATTTTAAAAAAAATATTATTATTACTAATCTTTATATTTAAAAAATCTTTTTTATTATCTAAAAATTTCATTAATTCTTTAATACTATCTCTTGGTATTATAATAGATTTATTAAATTTAATTCCTTCTATAAACATATTACTTATAGATAATCTATGACCATCTGTTGTAACACTTTTTATTTTATTTTTAGAAAATTCAAATAACATTCCATTTAAATAATATCGTATATCATTTTTTGACATTGAAAATTGAGTGGATTTAATTAAATTTTTTAATAAATTTATAGGAATAAAAAATTGTAAATCATAAGTATAAATTTCTAATTTAGGAAAATTATTTTCTGATGTTATAGAAAGATAAAATTTTGTTTTATTAGAAGAAATAATTAAACGTAAATTTTTTATTTCAATATTAATTATTGATAACTCTGGAAAACTACGACAAATATCAAAAAATTTACGTGCAAGAACTGTAGTTGTTCCAGATTTATATATTTTACAAGAAATTATTTTTATAATAATTTCTATTTCTAAATTTGTTCTTATTAATTTTATATATTTTTTTTTTACTTTTATAAGAACATTATTTAATATTGGAAGAAAATTTTTTCCTGATATAATATTACTAATTTTTTGTAAAGGTTTTAATATTAATTCTCTTTGAATAATAAATTTCATTTTATTTAATATAAAACTTAATAAGTAAAAATTAAAATAAATTTTAAATATAAATTTAAATTTTAATAAAAAATTTTATTTATATTTTTTTATTATCTATAATATTTTGTGAAATATTTTTAGGTGCTTCATTATACTTTAAAAATTCCATAGAATAAGATGCTCTTCCTTGAGTTTGAGATCTTAAATCTGTTGCATATCCAAACATTTCAGATAATGGAACTTTAGAACGAATTTTTTTTCCTGTAGGTATATCTTCCATTCCATCAATAATTCCTCTTCTACGATTTAAATCTCCGATAACATCACCCATATAACGTTCAGGGGTTTCTACTTCTACACTCATAATAGGTTCTAAAATAACTGGATTTGCTTTCATAAAACCTTCTCTAAAAGCTATAGAAGCAGCTATTTTAAATGCTATTTCTGAAGAATCTACTTCATGATAAGATCCATCAAAAGCTGATACTCTAACATCAACTATTGGATATCCAGCTAAAACTCCACTTTTAAGTTGATCTTTTATTCCTTTTTCTATAGCTGGAATATATTCTTTAGGAACTACTCCTCCAACAATTTTATTTACAAATTCATATCCATTTCCACCAGGTTCTATTGGTTCAATACGTAACCAAATATGTCCGTATTGTCCTCTACCTCCAGATTGACGAATAAATTTACCTTCATTTTCAATTGAATTTCTTATTGTTTCTCTATAAGCTACTTGTGGTTTTCCTACATTTGCTTCTACATTAAATTCTCTTTTCATACGATCAATTAATATTTCAAGATGTAATTCTCCCATTCCAGCAATAATTGTTTGTCCAGATTCAATATCTGTCCAAACTTTAAATGAAGGATCTTCTTGAGCTAATCTATTTAAAGATAAACTCATTTTTTCTTGATCAACTTTTGTTTTTGGTTCAACAGAAACAGATATAACAGGTTCTGGAAAATCCATTGATTCTAATATAATATATGCATTAGGATCACATAATGTATCTCCAGTAGTAACATCTTTTAATCCTATTGCAGCAGCAATATCTCCAGCTCTAACTTCTTTTATTTCATCTCTTTTATTAGCATGCATTTGTACAATTCTACCAAATCTTTCTTTTTTTTCTTTTATTGCATTAATAATTTTATCTCCAGATTTTATTACACCTGAATATACACGAAAAAAAGTTAAATTTCCTACGAAAGGATCTGATGCTATTTTAAATACTAATGCAGAAAATGGTTCTTTATCATCAGATAATCTTTTTATAGGTGTTTTTTTATCTTTAGATATTCCTTGTATTGGAGGTATATCTATTGGAGATGGTAAATATTCAATAACTGCGTCAAGCATAGATTGAATTCCTTTATTTTTAAAAGCAGAACCACAAGTTACTAGAATAATTTTATTATTTAATACAAGTTTTCTTAATCCATTTTTTATTTCTTTTTCAGTTAAAATTTCATTATTTAAATATTTATCCATTAATTTTTCTGATGATTCTGCTGCAGATTCAATTATATATTGATGCCATTTTTTAGATAAATTTATTAAATGATTTGGAATTTCATCATATGAAAATGTAAGTCCTTGATCTTTTTTATTCCAATAAATTGCTTTCATTTTGATTAAATCAATTATTCCTACAAATTTATCTTCAGAACCTATTGGTATTTGAATTGCAACAGGATTAGATAATAAACGATTTTTTAATTGTTTTATTACATTAAAATAATTTGCTCCAATACGATCCATTTTATTTATAAAAGCAATTCTAGGTATATTATATTTATTTGCTTGTCTCCATACAGTTTCAGATTGAGGTTGAACTCCACCTACTGCACAATACACCATAACTACACCATCTAATATAGACATAGATCTTTCTACTTCAATAGTAAAATCTACATGTCCAGGAGTATCAATAATATTAATTCTATATTTATTAAATTGATTTGACATACCAGACCAAAAACAAGTAGTAGCTGCAGAAGTTATAGTTATTCCACGTTCTTGTTCTTGTTCCATCCAATCCATAGTAGCTAATCCATGATGAACTTCACCTATTTTATGATTTACCCCAGTATAAAAAAGAATTCTTTCTGTAGTAGTTGTTTTTCCAGCATCAATATGAGCACTAATTCCAATATTTCGGTATCGAACAATAGGTGTGATTCGAGACATTTATACCCTCTATTTAAATTTTATTCAAAAAAAATATTAAATTTTTATATATAAAATATATAAATTTAAATATGTTACCATCTATAATGTGCAAATGCTTTATTAGCTTCTGCCATTTTATGAACATCTTCTCTTTTTTTAACAGCCAATCCTTTATTTTTTATAGCATCATATAATTCATTAGCAAGACGAAGAGACATTGATTTATCAGATCTTTTTCTAGCAGCATATATGATCCATCTCATAGCTAAAGCATTTCTTCTTACTAATCTAACTTCTACTGGTACTTGATATGTAGATCCTCCAACTCTTCTAGATTTAACTTCAACTATTGGACGAACATTTTCAAGAGCAGTTTCAAAAGATTCTAAATGATTTTTTTTAGATTTTTTAATAAGAAAATCTAATGCATTATATGTAATAAATTCTGCAATAGATTTTTTTCCATTAATCATAAGAATATTAATAAATTTAGATAAAATCTCTGAACCAAATTTTGGATCTGGTAATATTTTTCTTTGACTAATAATTCGACGTCTAGGCATATATAATCTCCATTTATTAAAATATAGATGATTATATGTTAATTTTAAAAAAAATTAATATATTAAAATCTTAATATTATTAAATAATAATTTAAATTAAGTTTTTTGTTTTTTAACTCCATATTTAGAACGTCCATTTTTTCTATCTTTAACTCCAGAACAATCTAATGCACCTCTAATTGTATGATATCTAACTCCTGGTAAATCTTTAACTCTACCACCTCTAATTAATACAACAGAATGTTCTTGTAAATTATGTCCTTCTCCTCCAATATAAGATGTTACTTCAAATCCATTTGTTAAACGAACACGACAAACTTTTCTTAAAGCAGAGTTTGGTTTTTTTGGTGTAGTTGTATAAACTTTAATACAAACACCTCTTTTTTGAGGACATTTACCTAAAGCTGATACATTACTTTTAATAATTTTTGTTTTACGAGGTTTTCTTACAAGTTGATTTACAGTTGTCATAATAAGAAAATCCTTATATGTTTTTAAATGAATTAATTTAATTATTATTTAATATATTATAATTAATAATAAATAACAATTTATTATTAATTATAATATATTAAATAAATTTTATTAAAAATTTTTATTTTATATTTTTAATATATTATAAATATAATTTATTTTAAATTTTAATATAATTATTGTTTGATTTTTTATTTTATAAAAATTTTATATATTTATACAAATATTAAAATATTATAAATTTAATTAAAAAAATTAAAATAAAAAAATTAATTATTAATTATTTTATTAACTTGACTTATAGATAATCTATTCATTAAAAATTTAAAAGGTTTAATTTTATGATTAAATAATGGATTTTTAATATTATTCCATGATAATTCTATATTTAAAAATTTTTCTACTCGTATTGATAAAGATGGAACTATAGGTTTTAAATAAATCATTAAAACTTTAAAAAAATTAATACCCATAGAACAAACATTTTGTAATTTTTTTTTATTTTTTTTATTTTTTAATATCCATGGTTTTTTTTCATCAATATATTTATTAGCAATATCTGATAATTCTATTACTTTTTTTATTACAGAACTAAATTCTCTAGAATTAAATAATCTTTTTACATCATATGATGAATTAATAAAAAAATCATATAAAATTGGATCACTTAATTCATTTGAAAGATAACAAGAAAATTCTTTTTCAATAAATTTAGAACATCTTGAAGCAAGATTAACAATTTTATTAATTATATGAACATTTATACATTCAACAAAATTTTTTACATTAAAATCAATATCATTAATTTTTGAAGATAATTTTGATGCAAAATAATATCTTAAATAATCAGGATCTAAATGTACTAAATAAGTACTTGCTTTTATAAAAGTACCTTTTGATTTAGACATTTTTTTTCCATTTATTGTTAAATAACCATGAACAAATAAATTTGTTGGAGTTTTAAAATTACTTCCTTTTAATAAAGCAGGCCAAAATAAACAATGAAAATAAATTATATCTTTTCCAATAAAATGATATATTTCATTTTTTGAATCTTTATTCCAAAAATCTTTAAATTTAATATTTTTCTCTTTATTACATAAATTTTTAAATGTTCCCATATATCCAATTGGTGCATCTAACCATACATAAAAATATTTTTTTATTGTTCCTGGTATTTCAAATCCAAAATAAGGATCATCTCTAGAGATATCCCAAGATTTTAATCCAGAAATAAACCATTCTTTTATTTTATTAATTACTTCTTTTTGTAAATTATTAGAATTTATCCATTTATATAAAAAATTTTTCATTTTTGGTAAATTAAAAAAGAAATGTTTAGAATTTCTAATAATTGGTATTGAATTAGATAATATTGATTTTGGATTAATTAAATTAATTGAATCATAAACAGCACTACAAATTTCACAATTATCTCCATATTGATTAATAGAAAAACATTTAGGACAAGTTCCTTTAACATATCTATCAGGTAAAAAAATTGATATTTTTTTATCATATAATTGAGAAATATTTTTAATATTAATTAATTTTTTTTTTCTTAATCTATTAAAAATTAAATTACATAAAACAAGATTTTCTTTACTATGAGTTGAATAATAATTATTATAACTAATATTAAATTTTAAAAAATCTTTTTTATGTTCTTTATTTATTTTTTTAATCATAGATTCAATATTTATTTTTAATTTTTTTGCTTTAATCATAATAGGTGTTCCATGTGCATCATCAGCACAAATAAAATATACTATATTTCCTTGCATTCTCTGATATCTAACCCATATATCTGCTTGAATATGTTCAAGCATATGACCTAAATGAATAGGTCCATTAGCATATGGTAAAGCACATGTTACTAAAATTTTTTTATTTTTATTTATCATAAAATTTTATTAATTAATTATTTACATTTTATATATAATTTTAATTAAAAATATTTAATTCTTTAATATTTTAATAAAATTAATAAATTCATAATAATTTACATTTTATAAATAAAATTATTTAGAATCTTTTGTAAGAGATATATTTATTGATGGATATATAATACCAATTTTATGAATATCTAAAGATATTTTAATATTTTCTAATAAATCAAATTTTGCATTTTGTAATTCATTTCTAGGAACCCAAGCTCTTATTATAAAATCAATAGATGTAGGTCTTAATCCACTTAATCTTACTGTGGTTCCCATTTCTTTAATTATTCTTGTATCTTTTAATAAAAGATTATTAACTACTTTTTTAATTAAATTAAAATCAGTGTTATAATTAACACTAATTGTTATATCTAATAATCTATTAGGTTCTGCAAAAAAATTTGTAATATTACCAGAAATAATTTTACTGTTAGGAACAATAATAATTTTTCCATCATAAGTTCTTAAAGTAGTTGAAAATAATTGTACAACCATTACTGTACCAGATGTACCTCCAAAATCAACATAATCTCCAGCATGAAAATGACGAAATGTAACAAGTAAAACACCAGCAGCAAAATTTGATAAAGATCCTTGTAATGCTAATCCTACAGCTAAACCAGCAGCTCCTATAACTGCAATTATTGAAGAAGTTTGAACTCCTAAACAATTTAAAAATGCAATAATAGTAAAAATAAGACTACCATAATGAAAAATTGTAGAAATAAAATTTGTAACTGTTATATCTATATTTCTTGATTTCATTACTTTATTTAATGATCTTGAAATAATTTTTGAAAGAAATATTCCAGAAAAAAGTATAATAATTGCAATAATCATATTTATAACATATTGAATTAATAATTGTTGATGTCCTGTAAGCCAATTACTAACATGATTAATTTCATTAATTACACTTAATTTTTTCACATTTATTTTACTCATTAAATTATTTAATTATAAATATATAATATTTTTATAAAAATAATTTTTTATTTTATATATAAATTATTTTAATAAATTTTTATTTTTTTAAAATAAAAAATTTTATATTTAATTATTATAATATTTTCATAAAAAAATAATCTTTAAAAATTAAAATATATTTTTATATAAATTAATTTTTTAAAATTTTTTATAAAAATTTTAAAAAAAAATTAATTATATATATTTTTTTATATAAAATAAATTTATTTTTAATAATAAAATAAATTTTTTTTATAAAACATTAATTGAATTAAGATTTTTAAATATTTTTTCTAAATATTTTTTTAATGAAATTTGACCTTCTCTTAACCATACACGTGGATCATAATATTTTTTATTTGGATTATTATTTCCAAAAGGATTTCCTAATTGATTTTTTAAAAATTTATGATTTTTTTTAAAATATTTTTTAACACCTTTAAAAGTAGCCCATTGAATATCTGTATCAAAATTTATTTTAATTATTCCATATTTTAAAGATTCTTGAATTTCTTTTAATTTTGTACCAGATCCTCCATGAAAAACTAAATTAAGAGAATTATTTGGAAGATTAAATTTTTTAGAAATATATTTTTGAGATTTTTTTAAAATTTTAGGGGTTAGTTTAACATTTCCTGGTTTATATACTCCATGTATATTACCAAATGATGCAGCTATAATAAGATTTGAACTAATATTATTTAATTTTTTATATGCATAAGCAACATCTTTTGGGTGAGTATAAAGTAAAGATCTTGAAATATTTATATTATCAATTCCATCTTCTTCACCTCCAGTACATCCTAATTCTATTTCTAAAGTCATATCTATCTGACTTAAACGAGATAAATATTTTGCACTAATTTTAATATTATTTTCAATTGTTTCTTTAGAAAGATCTATCATATGAGAAGAAAAAAGTGGTTTTCCTGTAGAAAAATAATGTTTTTCACCTTCAATAATTAATGAATCAATCCATGGAAGCATATTCTTATCACAATGATCAGTATGAAGTATTACTGGTATTCCATAATATTTTGCTATATTATGTACATGAAATGCTCCTGAAATAGCACCTAATATAGATGATTTATGTTGTTTATTATTTAAACCTAAACCAGAAATAAATGAAGATCCTCCATATGAAAATTGTATAATAACTGGAGATTGCATTTTTTTAGCTGTTTCTAATACAGCATTAATTGAATCAATACCTATACAATTAATTGCAGGTAAAGCAAATTTATTTTTTTTTGCAAAATTAAATATTGTTTGAACATCATTTCCTGAAATTACACCTGGTTTAACTAAATTTAAAATTTTACACATATTCTCATTCCTTTATGAGATTTAAAAGATAATTAATTATTATTTTATTTTTTTAAAAAAAATTACTAATTTATATTATTAGTAATTATTTTAATTTATTTTTTAAAATTGATAATATAGGTAATTCTTTTTTTTCTAAAAATTCAATAAAAGCTCCACCTCCAGTAGAAATATAAGAAATTTCTTTTTTTATATTTAATAAATCTATAGCTGAAATTGTATCTCCTCCTCCTGCAATAGAAAAAGCTTTACTTTTTGCAATAGAAAATCCAATAGTTTCTGTTCCTTTTCTAAAATTAGAAAATTCAAAAACTCCAACTGGACCATTCCATAATATTGTTTTAGCATTTATTAAAATTTTTGAAAATTCTTCACAAGATTTATCTCCTAAATCTAATATTTGTTCATTATCTTTAATATTTTCAATAGATTTTAATTTTGCATAAGAATTTTCAGAAAATTCAGTAGATACTTTTACATCTTTTGGTAAAAGTATATTTCCATATTTATATAAATTTTTAGCTTCTAACATTAAATCAGCTTCATAAAGAGAATTTCCAATGTTATAACCTTGAGATGCAAGTAATGTATTAGCAATTCCACCACCTACAATTAATATATCTGACATTTTAGCTAAAGAATTTAAAACAGTTAATTTAGTAGATACTTTTGATCCACCTACTACAGAAACCATTGGTCTTTTAGGATTATCAAGTGCTTTTGTTATTTCTTTTATTTCTTTGCATAATAAAGGACCAGCACATGATATTGAAGAAAATTTTGCTACAGAATTTGTAGAAGCATGTGATCTATGTAAAGATCCAAAAGCATCCATTACAAAAATATCACATAATTTAGAATATTTTTTTCCTAGTTTATCATCATTTTTTTTTTCACCTTTATTAAATCTAACATTTTCAAGTAATACAACTTCTCCTGAATTTATTTTAAATCCATTAATATAATCTTTTACAAAACGAATAGGATGATTTAATATTTTTTTTAAATATTTTGCTATTGGATATAATGATAAGTTTGAATTATATTCTCCTTCTATTGGTCGACCTAAATGTGAAGCAATTAAAACAGTTGCTTTTTGTTCTATTGCAAATTTAATTGCTGGTAAAGATGATGTAATTCTCATAAAAGATGTAATTTTTTTATCTTTCAAAGGTACATTTAAATCTGATCTAATTAATACACGTTTATTAAATAAATTTAAATCTGTCATTTTAATTAAATTCATAAAACAATTTCCTATTATTAGAATTAAAAAATTTATATTAAATAATATATAATATATATATAAAATTAAATTTTAAATATGAAAATATTTATTTTTAATAAAAATATATTTTAAAATTATTTATTATAATTTTTATTTTTAAAATAAAAATATTTATTTTTATTTTAAAATAATTATTTATTAAATTTAATAATTTTTTAAATTTTAAAAAAAATTCAAAAAAATTTAATTTTATTAAAGTTTAATATATTATTTAATATCAATTTTAATAAAACTTTTTACCAATTGATCAATAGATTTTATTTGACTTAAAAAAGATTCTAATTTTTTTATTGGTAAAGCTGAAGGACCATCACATTTTGCTTCATTAGGATTAAAATGTGATTCAATAAAAATACCAGATATAATAACAGCAATACCAGCTCTAGCTAAATCACATATTTTGTCTCTTCTACCATATGAAACTTTTCCGAATGGATCTCTTGTTTGCAAGGAATGTGTTACATCCAATAATATTGGACATCCACCAGATAATTCACTCATTGTATGAAGACCTAAAATATCTACTATTAAATTATCATAACCAAAAGAACTTCCTCTTTCACATAAAATAATTTTATTATTACCAAATGCTCTACATTTTTCAACAATATTTATTATTTGAGTAGGATTCATAAATTGAGGTTTTTTTATATTAATAACAGAACCTGTTTTTGAAACTGATTTTATTAAATCTGTTTGTCTTGCTAAAAAAGCTGGAATTTGAATAACATCTACAAAATTAGATATAATTTTTGCTTGTTCTTCATTATGTACATCTGTCATTATTTTAACATTAAATTCTGATTTAAGTTTTTCAAATATTTTTATTCCTTTTTTTAATCCTGGACCTCTATAAGATTTAATAGATGATCTATTTGCTTTATCAAAAGAAGCTTTAAAAATATATGGAATATTAAGTTTTTTAGTTATATTAATATAATATTCACAAATTTTCATAGATGTATTTAAAGATTCTAATACATTCATACCTCCAAATAATACAAATGGTAATGAATTACTAATTTTAATATTACCTATTTTTACTACTAATTGTTTCATATTTATTTCCTTAAATAAAATATTAAATATAAATAATATTATAATATTTAATTTTAAAATATTTATATAAAATAAATTAATTATTTTTTAAAAAATAATTGTATAATTAAAAATATATATTTTATATATATTAAATATATTATTATTATTTTATATAATAAAAGTATCTTAACTATACAATTATATATTGTATTATGATATAATTTAAAAAATATAAATTTTAAAAAAAATTAATTTAATAAATAAAATATATATAATATATAAATTTATAAAATATTTTAAAATTTTTAAAAATAAAATTAATTATATTTTTAAAAAAATTTATTTTATTTTAAATAATAAATAATTAAAAATATTATAATTTTAATAGATTATTATGAAATTTATTCTAAAAAAAAAAAATCGTTCTGAAAGTTCAAAAAGATGGTTAAAAAACCATATTAATGATTTTTATTTTCGTAAAAAAAAAATAAAAAAATTACGTTCAAGAGCATGGTTTAAACTTGAACAAATACAAAAAAAAGATCAAATAATTAAACCTAATATGAATATTATAGAATTAGGTTCTTCTCCAGGTGGATGGTCACAATATATAATAAATAAAATAGGAAAAAATGGATTATTAATATCTTCTGATATTTTACCAATTAAACCTATAAAAAAAGTAATTTTTTTTCAAGGAGATATTTTAAAAAAATCTTTTGTAAATTTTTTGATAAAAAAAATAAATAATAAAAAAATTAATTTAATTGTATCAGATATGTCACCAAATATGAGTGGAATACCTGAAATAGATGTTCCAAAATCAATTATATTAGCAAATATATCTTTTAATTTATCTAAAAAAATTTTATTTAATGGAGGAAATTTTTTAGTTAAAATATTACAAGGAAGTGGTTCTGAAGAATTTATAAAAAAAATAAAATCATTTTTTTTTAAAATAAAAATTCGTAAACCTGATGCATCTTCATCTAGATCTCGTGAAATATATATTTTAGCATTAGGAAAAAAATAAATAAATTATAAAAAATTTCTTAAACATAGTAATAATATGAGGTTAATATCTTGAGTGATATGGCAAAAAATCTAATTCTCTGGTTAATTATTGTAGTGATTTTTATGTCATTTATGCAGAGTTTTGGATATAAAAACTCTAATAATCATAAGATAGCTTATTCTACATTTATATATGAATTAAATAATAATCAAATAGAAGAAGCTCAAATTTATAAAGATAAAATTACTGTTTTTAAAAAAAATGGTAGAAAGTATATTACTACTATTCCTATGCATGATAATAAATTATTAGATATTCTTTTAGAAAAAAAAGTTAAAATATTAGGAGCAAAACCAGAAGATCCTAGTATATTTACATCAATTTTTATATCTTGGTTTCCAATGATTTTATTAATTGGAGTTTGGATATTTTTTATGAAACAAATACAAGGAAATGGAAAAGGAGCTATGTCTTTTGGAAAAAGCAAAGCTAGAATGTTATCTGAAGATAAAATAAAAATAACTTTTTCTGATGTAGCTGGTTGTGATGAAGCTAAAGAAGAAGTAAAAGAATTAGTAGAATATTTAAGAGAACCTATAAAATTTCAAAAATTAGGTGGAAAAATTCCTAAAGGAATATTAATGATAGGACCCCCAGGAACAGGAAAAACTCTTTTAGCAAAAGCTATTGCTGGAGAAGCAAAGGTTCCATTTTTCTCTATTTCAGGATCAGATTTTGTAGAAATGTTTGTAGGTGTTGGAGCTTCACGAGTAAGAGATATGTTTAATCAAGCAAAAAATACAGCTCCATGTATAATATTTATTGATGAAATTGATGCTGTTGGTAGACAAAGAGGATCTGGTTTAGGTGGTGGACATGATGAGCGTGAACAAACATTAAATCAAATGTTAGTAGAAATGGATGGATTTGAAGAAAATGAAAGTGTTATAGTTATTGCTGCAACAAATCGTCCAGATGTTTTAGATCCTGCTTTATTAAGATCTGGAAGATTTGATAGACAAGTTATAGTAGATTTACCAGATATTATAGGAAGAGAAAAAATACTTAAAATACATATGAAAAAAGTACCAATTTCAAAAGATGTAAATGCTTTATTAATTGCAAGAGGTACACCTGGTTTTTCTGGTGCTGATTTGTCTAATTTAGTTAATGAAGCAGCACTTTATGCTGCTAAAAATAACAAACGTTTAGTATCTATGAATGAATTTGAAAAAGCTAAAGATAAAGTTATAATGGGAACAGAAAGAAGATCTATGGTAATAACTGATGAACAAAAAGAATGTACAGCTTATCATGAAGCAGGTCATGTTATTGTTGGTCGTTTAGTACCTGAACATGATCCAGTACATAAAGTTACTATTATACCTAGAGGAAGAGCCTTAGGTATAACTTTTTTTATTCCTAAAAATGATATAATAAGTATTAGTCGTCAAAAATTAGAAAGTCAAATTTCTACATTATATGGAGGAAGATTAGCAGAAGAAATAATATATGGATTAAAAAAAATATCTACTGGTTCTTCTAATGATATAAAAATAGCAACATCTATTGCAAGAAATATGGTTACTAAATGGGGTTTTTCTGAAAAATTAGGACCTCTTTTATATACAGAAGAAGAAAGTGAAATATTTATTAATAAATCATTATCAAAAAATAAAAATATATCTAATGAAACATCATGTTTAATAGATAAAGAAATTAAAAATATTATTGAAAAAAATTATTTACGTGCTAAAAAATTATTAATAAAAAATATAAAAATATTACATTCTATGAAAGATGCTTTAATAAAGTATGAAACATTAGATTCAATTCAAATTGATAAATTAATGAATAATAATATATCAAAAAATTTTAAAAAAATAATTAAAAAATCAAAAAAAGAAAATAATAAAAAAATAAAAAAATAAAATTATTAATAAATTAAATTAATAAAAAAATAATTTTTATATTTTAAATTAAAATTTTAATAAAAATATAAATTTTATATATAAAATTTATATTTTTATAATAAAATGCGCTCTACAGGATTCGAACCTGTGACCTACGGCTTAGAAGGCAGTTGCTCTATCCAACTGAGCTAAGAGCGCTTATTAAATATACATAATATATGTATTTATTATTGAAAATATTTTTTTTTTAAATTATACTAAAATAAATATAAAAAAACAAACTATTTATTATTTTAATAAAAAATAAAAATAAATTAAAAATATTTTATATAAAAATTATATATTATATAATTTTTTTTAAAATTAATATATTTTGGAGGAATGACCGAGTGGTTTAAGGTACCAGTCTTGAAAACTGGCAAAGGAATAAAAAAACCTTTCGTGAGTTCGAATCTCACTTCCTCCGTTATAAAATTTTTTAAAATAAATTATTTTTAAAATTTTTTTATTTAAATTAAAAATTTTAGTTATTTTAATAATTTATTAAAAATTATTTTATTATTTGATAATATAATTAAAATATATAAAAATAATATTTTATATAAATAAATTTATTAAATTAAGAAAAAATTTTTTATAAAAGAAATTAATATTTAAATTTTAAAATAAATAAATATTTTAATATCAATTATTATTATATTTTAAATTTTATTAAAAAATAAAAAATTTTATATTATTTAAATTTAAATATTTAAAAAAATAAATAAACTATTAAAATATTAAAAAATTATAAAATTAATTTTATTTTAAAAAAATATATTTTATTTATACATATAAAAAAAATTAAATTAAATAATTTTAAAAAATTATTTATTTAATTAAATTTAATTAATTTATATAAAAATTTTTTTAAAATTTATTAAAAATAAATTTAATAAATTAAATTTTATTAATTAATTTTAATATTATAATTATGTTAATAATATATTTTTTAAGTAAATATATTAAAATAGTATTAATAATAATATAAAATATATTATTAATTATAAAATATTTTAATAAATTTATTATATATATAATTTTTAAAAAAAATAAATTTATTAAAAAATATATTTAAAATAAATCATTTATTGAAAAATAATTTAAAAAATTATTTAAAAAATTTTTAATAAAAATAAAAAAATTTATAATTATTAATTATAAATAAATATTAAATTTTAAATTAAAATATATAAAATATTAAATAATAATTTAAAATATTAATAAAAAAATCAATAATATTAAAATTTATTAATTATAATAAATTATTAATAAATGAATTTTTTAAAAAAATATTAATAATATAAATAATAATTTTTTTATAAAAATTATATTAAAAAATATATAAAATGAAAATTTTTTGTATATATTTTATATTAAATAAATTTTTTAAATATTAAATTTAACCCATATAGGAGCATGATCAGAAGGTTTATTCATTTCTCTAATAGAATAATCTATATCAGAATAATTTATATATTTATATAAATTATTAGATACTAAAAATAAATCAATACGAAGTCCTTTATTTTTTATAAATCCATTAGAACGATAATCAAACCAAGAATATTTGTTTTTAATAAATGGATGTATTTTTCTATATACATCAATAAATCCTAAAGAAAATAATTTATTTATCCATTTTCTTTCTTTTGGAAGAAAAGAACATTTTCCAGAATTTAACCAATTAATATAATTTTTTTTTCCTATACCTATATCTAAGTTACTTGGAGCAATATTCATATCTCCCATAATAATACAAAAAGATTCATTAAAACAATTATTATTAATATAATTATTAATTTTTTTATAAAATATTTTTTTTTTTGAGAATTTTATAATATTATTACAATTTTCTCCTTGAGGAACATAACAATTAATTATAGTAATAATTCCTTTAGAAGTCATTAATTTTAATATAATAATTCTTTTTTCTGAATTTTTATTATCAGTAATAAATCCTTTTTGTATAAAAATAGGTTTTTCTTTACAAAGAAATGCAACTCCATAATATTTTTTTTGACCATAAAAATATACATAATATTTATAATTATTTAAAATAAAATTTAATGGAAACATACTATCATCTACTTTAGTTTCTTGAAGTCCAATAACATCTGGATTATATTTATTAATAATAGCATCAAGTTGATGTAAATGAGCTCTTAAACCATTAATATTAAAAGAAATAAATATCATTTATATAAATATCCTATTAAAATATAATATATATAATTAATAATATATATTATAATTATTTTAATTAAAATTAATTTTTATTTGCTTGAATTGATGTTAATGCTATAGTATAAATTATATCTTTTATTGAAGCACCTCTAGATAAATCATTAACAGGTTGTTTCATGCCTTGTAATATAGGACCTATAGCAATTATATTAGATGTTCTTTGAACAGCTTTATAAGTAGTATTTCCAGTATTTAAATCAGGAAAAATAAATACTGTTGCTTTTCCAGCAACTGGTGAATTAGGAGCTTTTAATTTTGCAACTTTTTTTGATATAGCTGCATCATATTGTAATGGTCCATCAATAATTAAATCAGGACGTTTTTTTTTTGCTATTATTGTTGCTTCATATACTTTATCTACTTCTTTACCAAATCCAGAGTTTTTTGTTGAATATGAAATCATAGCTATTTTAGGATTAATTCCAAAAAGTTTTGCAGAATCTGAAGATTGTATTGCAATTTCAGCTAATTGTTCTGCATTAGGATTAGTATTAATAGCACAATCTCCATATATTAATATTTTATCAGGAAATAACATAAAAAAAATTGATGATACTAATTTAGTATTAGCAGAAGTTTTAATTATTTGTAATGGTGGTCTTAATGTATCTGCAGTACTACTTGAAATTCCTGATACTAATCCATCTACTAATTTTTTTTTTAAAATTAAAGTAGATAAAACAATATTTTTTTTTATTTCTTTTTTAGCTATTTTTTCTGTCATTCCTTTATCTTTTCTTAATTTAATAAGTTGAGAAATATAATTTTTTTGTATATTTATTGGATTAATAATTTCTATATTTTTAGAAAATTCTATTTTATTTTTTAAAAATTTTTTAATGATTTTTTTAGGATTTCCCATTAAAACACAATGAGCAATATTATTTTTTCCACAAATTGAAGATGCTTTTATTATTCTTATATCTTCTCCTTCTGGAAGAATAATTTTTTTATTTAATTTTTTAGATTTTTCAGTTATATAAGAACGAAATAAAAAAGAAGATAATTTATTATTTTTTTTATTTTTATTATTAATTAATAATTTTAAAGAATTAGAAAAATTAATATAAGAAGATATATAATTTATAACTTTATTTAATCTATAATCATTATATAATTCTAATGATATATTAAAATTTTTTAATTTTATTAATGTATTTATAAAGTTTATCTTTACAGAAAAAATAGGTAATCCTAATTTAATAGATTTTTTACATATTTTATATATATTTTTATCAAAATTAAAATTATTAGTTAAAATAATAGAACTTATTTTAATTCCATTTATTTCAGATAAACATGCAAGCATTAAATCTTTTAAGCAATTTTTAGAAGCTATTAATATAGAATTTTTTAAAATATTATCTATATTTAATAAAATATTTTTTTTATAATAAATTATTGATTTTATTTTACGATTATCCATTTTTCCTTTATGTATAATTTTTGCATTAAGATAATTAGATATATCTATAGGTTTAGGATAAGATATTTTATTATTCCAAGGAATTAAATTTATTTTAGGTAAAGAATATTTTTTAGATAATTTTTTATAATCAACATAAAAACATTTATTTTCATTTATATTTTTTTTTGAAAAAAAATTTATATAATTATTTTTATTTTTTACATAAAACATTTTATTTAGAATTGTTCCAAAAATATTATTTGATTTATTTTTTAAATATTTTTCTAAACTTAATTTAATTTTATTTTTATATTTTATATAATATTTATTATTTATTTCAATTATAAAAATAATATTTGCATTACATGATGATGCTATATCATAATTAATTTTATTAATATATTTATATTCATTATTAAAACATAATCCTTTAATAAAAATTAAATCTGTGTTTTTCATATTTATATAACATTTTGAAACAATATTTTCTATTAAATCATTTTTTTTATTAGATTTTAATAAAGATTCTGCATATTTTATAGAAAATGAATCTATTGATGATATATTAGATTTTTTTTTGAAAAGATATTTTGTTATATCTAAATAATTTTTTGATAAATTTTCATTTTTAATAGGTTGAAAAAACTTTAAAGATAAATTTTCTTTTTCTATTTTATTTAAAATACTTAAAATTATACTTGAAAATCCAATTTTTGATCCAATAGGAATAAACATAATTATTTTAGACACAAAAACTCCTATAATTATATGATTTTAATATATATTTTTTATAAAATTTTATTAATTAAATAATTAAACGTAAAGTTTCTTTAGCTATCATTATTTCTTCATCAGTAGAAATTACAATTGCAATACGACTTTTATCAGTAGTAATTATTCCATTTTTTTTAGAATTAGTTATTAAATTTTTTTCTTTATCTATTTTAAATCCAAGTATTTTTAATTTTTTTAATGTTAATAAACGAACCATAGAAGAATTTTCACCAATACCTCCAGTAAATATAAGAGCATCTATTTTATTTTTCATAAGAACACTATATGAACCTATATATTTAGATAATCTATAACAATATATATCTATAGCACGTTTAAAAATTTTATTATTAAAATAATTATTTTCTATATATTTTAAATCACTAGTAATATTTGTTAAACCTAATAAACCAGATTTTTTTGTTAATAAAATTTCAATTTCATTTATTGACATGTTTAATTTTTTATTTAAATAAAAAATAATAGATGGATCAATATCACCACTTCTTGTACCCATAACTAATCCTTCTAATGGTGTAAGACCCATAGATGTATCTATACAAATTCCATTTTTAATTGCACTTATTGATCCTCCATTTCCTAAATGACAACTAATAAAATTACTTTTTTTTAAAGATTTTTTTAAAATTTTTGAAGCTTGATATATAACATAATTATGACTAATTCCATGGGCACCATAACGACGTATTCCATGTTTTTTATACATTAAATATGGAATAGCATAAAGATATGATATTTTTGGCATATTTTTATAAAAATTAGTATCAAATACAGCAACTTGTTTATTGGATAAATTAGGGAATAATTTTTTAGTTTCATAAATTCCAATTAAATGAGATGGATTATGAAGTGGTGCAAATATTATAGAATCTTTAATTTTTTTTAAAACTTCATTATTAATAATTATTGATTTATTTAAATTTATTCCTCCATGAACTATACGATGTCCTATTCCTATAATTTTTTTAAAAATTTTTTTATTTTTTTTTAAAATATTATTAATAATAAAAATTAATGCTTCCTTATGAGAACTTTTAGATTTTAAAAAAACTTTATTAATAGAAGTATTATGAAATTTCCATTTAATACATGAATTTTTTATATTTAAACATTCAGCAATACCTGAAATATATTTTATATTTTTTTTAGGATCTATAATAACAAATTTTATAGATGAACTACCACAGTTTAAAACTAATATTAATTGATTAATCATAAATTATTAACTCTTTGATTTAATTTAATTAAATTAAAAAATATTTTTTATAAAAACTATTAATTTAATAAATTTATATAAAATAATTTTTATTAAAATTTTTTATATTTAATAAAAATTTATAAAATATTTATTTTATATATAAAAATATTTATAATTAAATAATTATTTAATTTAAATAAATTAATAATATTAATTATAATATTTATTATATATAATAAATAATTTAAAAAACTTAAAATACATATATAAAAATATTAATATTAATCAAATACATTTTAATTATTAAATTTTAAATATTTATATAAAATTTTTAATAAAATAATTTATTTATATTTTTTAAAAATTTTTTTTACTATGTTTAAATCTTCTTTTGTATCTACACTAATCCCAGAATATTTATTTGTAATAGTTACATGTATTTTTTTTCCATATTTTAATACTCTTAATTGTTCAAGAGATTCAATTTTTTCTAAAAAACTTTCTGGCCAACTTAAATATTTTTTAATAAATCCAGCAGTATAAGCATATATTCCAATATGTCTAAAAATATTTTTTTTTATTTCATTTTTATAATTTTTAAAAAAATTTTTTTTATTATTTATAAATGGAATAGAAGAACGAGAAAAATATATAGCATAATTATTAATATCAGTAATTAATTTAATTATATTAAAATTATTCATTTCTTTTTCACTAACTATAGGAACTGCTAATGTTTCTATACTAGGATTTAATTTAATAAAATTAAAAATTACTTTATTAATAAGTTCAGGTAAAATTAATGGTTCATCTCCTTGAACATTAATAATTATTTGATCATTTTTAAAATTAAGTTTTTTAATAATTTCTGAAATTCTTTCAGTTCCAGATTTATGAATATTACTTGTTAAAAAAACTTCTCCATATGCTTTTTTAACTACTTGATATATTTTATAATCATCTGTTGCTATTATAACTCTATTTGCTTTAGAAGAAATAACTTTTTCCATAACATGTAAAATCATAGGTTTTCCATTAATAATTTTTAATGGTTTTCCTGGTAATCTACTAGATAAAAAACGAGCAGGAATAATTGCAATAAAGTCCATTAGTTTTCTCATGAAATATAATTTTAAAAATTAATATATTTTATTTAAAAAATTAAATATTAAAATTTTAAATAAATTAATTTTAAATAAATTAATATATTTATATATTAAATAATAATTTTTAATATTTTTTAATTTTTTTTTTAAAAATTAAAATATTTTTATATAAAAATTTAATATATAATTTTTTTATGAAAATATTTATAATATAAAATTTAATTAAAATATAAAAAATATTATTTTTTATATTTTTTTATAATATTTTCAATTGATAAAATAAGTTTTTTTGAATCTTTTTTTTTAAAAGTAGCTTCTACAGGAAGATACCACCATGATATATCAGCAAATTTATAACATTTTATTGCATCTTTTTCAGTCATTAATAAATTTTCTCCAAATTTTGTTAAAGATTTTAACATTTTTTTATTATAATTTTTATGATTAGGAAATATTATTTTTTTTTTAGGGGTTAATCCTAAAATTTTTATTGTTTCAAAAAAACGATTTGGAAAACCAATTCCTGCAATAGCTATAACAGATTTTAATTTTTTTATACAAGATTTTTTTCCTGTTAATAAATTTATAGCTAATTTAGGTTTAAGATACATTGTTAATTCTTTTTTTTTATTATTAAAATAATTATTAATTATTATTTGATCAACATTTTTTAATCTACTAATATTTTCTCTTAATGGTCCTGCAGGAATACAACATCCATTACCAAAACGCTCTTTACCATCAATAACAATCCATTCTAAATCTCTTTCAAGAGAATAATGTTGTAAACCATCATCAGATATAATTATATCTAAATTTTTTTTTATTAATATAGGAATTGCTTTAATTCTTTTAGGAGAAACTATTACAGGAACTTTTGTACGTTTCCATATTAGTAATGCTTCATCTCCACATTGATAAACATTAGTTTTATCATTTATTATCAATGGATAATTATTATATTTACCTTTATATCCTCTAGTAACTACTCCAACTTTCCATTTATTAATTTTTAATTGTTTTATTAACCATAAAACTAATGGAGTTTTTCCATTTCCACCACAAGTAATATTTCCTACTATTAAAATTGGTATAGAAAATTTATATTTTTTAAAAAATCCATATGAATAAGCTAAAAATCTAATTTTAAAAAATAATTTATATATCCATGATAATGGTAATAAAATTAAATATAAAAAATATTTTCCTGACCAAATATTATAAATAATTTTATGAATAATAATTGTTATGTAATTTAGCATATAAACCATCTTTTTTAATTAAAATTTTATGAGAACCATATTCAATAATTTTTCCATCTTCAATAACTAATATTTTATCAGCTTTTTCAATAGTAGATAATCTATGAGCAATTATTATTAAAGTACGTTTTTTTTTCATTTTTTCAAGAGCTTTTTGTATAGCTCTTTCTGATTCAATATCTAAAGAAGAAGTAGCTTCATCTAAAACTAAAATTGGACAATCTCTAAGTATTGCACGAGCAATAGCAATACGTTGACGTTGTCCACCAGACATAAGAATTCCATTTTCTCCAATCATAGTATCTAAACCATTTGTCATTTTTTTAATAAAATCCATGGCATATGCAAGTTTAGCAGCAGTTTTTATTGCTTTACGTGAATAAAAATTTTTACGAGCATAAGCAATATTATTTGCAATAGTATCATTAAATAAATATATATTTTGAGAAACTACTGCTATTTGTTTTCTTAATGATTTAAGTGTATATTCTTTTATATTAAGACCATCTAATAATATTTTTCCATTTTGAACATCATAAAATCTAGTTAATAAGTTTATTATTGTAGATTTACCTGAACCAGATTTTCCAACTAATGCTATTGTTTTATTTTTTGGAATTTTAAAACATATATTTTTTAATGACATAATATTTTTTCCAGGATAAGAAAACATAACATTTTTAAAATGTATATTTCCTTTAGCCCTTATAACATTTATTGTTCCTTTATCTTGTTCTTTTTCCATATCTAATATTGAAAATAAAGTTTGACATGCTGCCATACCTTTTTGAAATTGTGCATTAACATTAGTTAATGATTTTAATGGACGCATTAAAGAAAAGATTGAAGTAAAAACTACAGTAATTGTTCCAGTGGTCAATGTTTTCATAACAAATGGAAAAGTTGCTATATATAAAATAAAAATTAATGATAACGAAGAAATAAATTGAATTAATGGATCTGAAATAGACCACGTTGCTACCATTTTTATATTTTGTTGTCTCATTCGATTACTAATATGATAAAAACGTTCGTTTTCTACTTTTTGTCCTCCAAATATTAATACTTCTTTATGTCCTTTTAACATTTGCTCAACACTTGTAGTAACTTGTCCCATAATATTTTGCATTTTTTTACTAATTTTTCTAAATCTTTTAGATATTAATTTAATTGATATAGTAACTAAAGGAATAATAAAAATTAATATTAATGATAATTTCCAACTATGATAAAACATCATATAAAATAAACTAATTATTGAAGATCCTTCTCTAATAATAGTTATCATTGATCCAGATGAAGAGGAAGCAACTTGTTCAGAATCATAAGTAATTCTAGATAATAATGTTCCAGTAGAATTTTCATCAAAAAAAGATACAGGCATATCCATTATATGATTAAATAAAGTACTTCTTATACGCATAACAACTTTACCAGAAACCCATGAAATGCAATAACTTGAAATAAATCCACTAAATCCTTTTATAATCATTAATATAGTAATAAAAATTGGCATCCAAAAAAGAACATAATTATTAGATTTACCAAATCCTTCATCTAAAAGAGGCTGAAGAAGTGATAACATAAATGTATCTGCAATAGCATTAAAAATTAAAGATATAATTGAGATTATTAAACCAAATTTAAATGGATTTATAATTGGCCATAATCTACGAAAAGTTTTAAAAGTAGAATTTTTTTTTTTAAACATAAAATTATAAATGCCATAATTAATATTATAATAAATTTATTAAAATTTAATAAAATTAAAATTATATATTATATTTATTTTAAATAAAAATATTATTAAATTATTATACATATAAATTAATTCTAATTAAAAAAATTTTATATTTTATAAATCTATAATTAAACTTATATTAATAATATTTTTTAAAATAAATTTTATAATTTATTTTTTTTATTATTAATTAATATTTTTATATAAATTTTATTTTTTTATTATTAAATAATAATATTTTTTATTTTATAAAATTAATTTAAATTAAATATTAATAATTTTATTTATATAAAAAAACTAAATATAATTAATATTAAATAATAATAAATAAAAATGATAATTAAAATTATATTTATTAAAAAAAATATATAATTTTTTATATAAAAATTTTATTATATTTTATATTATTTTTTTAATTTTAATTATTTTATAAATTATTAAAATATTTATATATAGTAATTAAAATTATATTTATTAAAAAAATTTTATTTATAATGGAATAATAATTTTAATTTTTTAAATAATTTTTTTATTTAAAACATTTATATAAATATAAATTAATAAATAAAAATATATTTTAATTTTTATTAGAAATAAATATTTAAATAATAATTAATATGATAAAATTATTTATAATATATTTTATATATTAATAAATATTAATTAATAAATTAAAATAATTTATATTTATATAAATATTAATTACTTATTTAAAAAATAAATTATATAATTAATCATATAATTTTAAAAAATATTTAAAATAAAAAATATAAAATTAAATGAATAAATTACATATTTATTAATTTATAATAAACTATAAATAAAATCATTTAAATATAAATTTTTAATTAATTTTTTAAAATTTTATTAAATATTTTTTTAATTAATATTGGATTATCATGAATAAACATTATAATTATGTTGTAATTGGAGCAGGAAGTGGTGGTATTGCATCAATTAATAGAGCATCAATATATAATAAAAAATGTGCAATTATTGAAGCTAAAAATATTGGAGGAACTTGTGTTAATTTAGGATGTGTACCAAAAAAAATTATGTGGTATGCAGCACAAATTTCTGACGTTTTTAATAAATACTCTAATGATTATGGTTTTTTTATAAAAAAAAAATCATTTAATTGGTCTGTTTTAATTAAAAATCGTGATATTTATATAAAGAAAATTAATAAACATTATAAAAAAATATTTTATAAAAATAAAATAAAAATAATTAAAGGATTTGCAAAATTTTTTAATTCTAATACATTAATAATTAATAATAAAAAAATTACTTCTGATCATATATTAATTTCTACTGGAAGTAAACCAAAAAAAATTAATATTCCTGGATCACAATATGGAATAAATTCAGATGATTTTTTTAAATTAAAAAGTCTTCCAAAAAATATAGCAATAGTTGGAGCTGGATATATAGCTATAGAAATAGCAAATTTATTAAATAAGTTAGGTGTAAAAGTTTTATTATTTATTCGTAATAAAAAACCTTTAAAAAAATTTGATTCATCTATAGTAGATGTATTAGTTAATACAATGATAAATGAAGGCATATCATTATTTACAAATTCTAAACCTAAAGAAGTAATAAAAAATTCTGATAATACTTTTACATTAATTTTAAAGAATAATAAAAAATTTAAAATTGATAAAATTCTTTGGGCTATTGGAAGATCTCCTATGACAAAAAATTTAAATTTAAATAAAATTGGTATAAAAACTAATAAAAATGGATATATATATGTAGATAAATTTCAAAATACTAGTATTTCAAATATTTATGCTCTTGGAGATAATACAAAATCTATTGCTTTAACTCCAGTAGCAATATCTTCAGGAAGAATTTTATCAGAAAGATTATTTAATAATAATAAAAATGCTTATTTAAATTATAAACTTATTCCTACAGTTATTTTTAGTGATCCTCCAATTGGATCAATTGGTTTAACAGAAAAAAATGCTATTATAAAATATGGAAAAAAATTAATTAAAATATATAAATCTTCATTTATTTCTATGTATACATCTATTACAAAAAATAAACAATTATCTTTTTTTAAATTAATTTGTTATGGAAAAGAAGAAAAAATAATTGGTTTACATGGTATTGGATATGGAATGGATGAAATACTTCAAGGATTTTCAGTTGCTATAAAAATGGGTGCTAAAAAAAAAGATTTTAATAAAACTATGCCAATTCATCCAACTTCATCAGAAGAATTTATAACTATGAAATAATTATAAATTTTTATAAATTTTATTTTTTTTTAAAAATTAAATTTTTGGAGATTTTCTAATTAATTCTATTGATGAATAAAAAGAAATATCTTGATACCAAATATTTATTATTTTTTTTAAAAATTTTAAACCAATTTTATTAAATGAAGAAAAAATATTTATATTTATATAATAATCATTAAAATAATTATTTATTAATTTTTTTATTTTATATAATTTTTCTTTAGATTGTTTTTTAGAAAATTTATCTGATTTTGTTAAAAAAATACAAAATGGAATTTTATAATATTTTGCCCATAATAAAATTTTTTTATCTTTATAACTAATAAAACGACGAATATCAATTAAAATAATTAAAGCTTTTAAATTTTTTCTATATTTTAAATATAAATTTAATAAATTTTGTATTTTATTTTTTTTTTTAAAATTTTTTAAATAACCATATCCAGGAAGATCTATAATACGTATTTTTTCAGAAATTTCAAATAAATTAATAAATTCAGTACTTCCAGGTGTTTTACTAAATTTAGCAAGATTTTTTTTGTTTGATAAAATATTTAAAATACTTGATTTTCCTACATTAGATTTACCAATTAAAGCAATTTCAATAAAATTATCTATTGGAAGATCGTTAATATTTAAATAACTAGATATAAAGTTAATATTTTTATAATTTAATGAATTTAACAAAATAAATACCTTAATAATATTAAAAATAGTTTTTTAAAAAAATATTTAAATAAATAAAATTTTTTTAATATTGTTTTTCCAAGAATTAAATTCAAAATAATTACACCAAAATATTATTTTTTTAATATTAGGTTTTTTTATAATAAATTTTTCAATATTAAATTTTAATGAAATATTTGTTTTTATTTTTGCTAATTTATAAGATAAAAAAGCTATTTTTTTATTTTTAATTAATGTTTTTTTTATAAATTTATTTTTACTTATATTTAATTTTTTATTTTTATCTAAAAATTTATATATGTTTTTAATATTTCCTATTGTATTTAATAAGTATATAGCAGTTTTTTTTCCTATACCTAAAACTCCTGGAATATTATCAGAATCATCTCCAACTAAAGATAAATAATCTATTATTAATGAAGGATTTATACCAAATTTTTTTTTTATATCTTTAGATTTAAAAAGTATATTATTATTAATACTAATAATATTAATATTTTTAGATACTAATTGAGCCATATCTTTATCATCAGTATTAATAAAAACATCAAAATTATTATTTTGTGCTTTTATAGCTAAAGTACCAATAATATCATCAGCTTCTATACCATTAATTGATATTAATGGTAACCCAATAGATTTTAAAATAGAATACAAAGGTTTAATTTGTTTTTTAAGATTTTCAGGCATAGAAGATCTATTTGATTTATATTTAAAAAATAATTTATGTCTAAATGTTTTACCACCTGCATCAAAAACAATTAAAAAATATTGTGGATTATATTTTATAAATAATTTTTTAAGCATATTTATCATAATAAATATAGCTCCAGAAGGTTTTTTTAAAGAATTTTTTAAAAAAGGAGCAGAATAATATGCTTTATATAAATAAATAGAACCATCAACTAATAAAAATTTTTTTTTCATATATCTAATTGTCTTAATTTTTTAATTAATATTTTATAAATTATTTATAAATAAATGTAATAATATTTATTTTTTTTAAAAAATTATATAAATATTTTTTATTAAAATATTTTAAACTTTAAAAAATAAATATTTTAATTTTTATAAATATTTTTTATATTAATAATTATTAATATAAAAGAAATAATAACTCCAACAATAAATACTAAATTAATATTTTTTATATTAAAAAAATAACTACTAGATATTCCTCCTATAGCTAATCCTAAAAATTGACTTGAAGAATATAATGACATAGATATTCCTTTATATTTTTTATTAGATTTTCTTATTATCATAGATGACAATAATACTTCTAATATAGTAAATGATATAAAAAAAAATTGTAAACCTAATAATAATTCAATTTTATTTTTATTAAAAAATAATATAATTTCTGAAAAAAATAAAAATATTATTATTAATAAAAATATTTTATTAAAATTTTTTTTAAATTTAAAATATATAGTAAATAAAAAATTAATTATAAAAGATATTATTAAAATAAATAAATAAATTTTCCATTGATTTATTTTATATAAAAAATATTTATTCATAATAATAGGTATTGATATAAAATTTGAAGATAATATAGCATGTAAAGAAAATATATTATAATTTATTTTTAATAATTTTTTATTTATAAATATTTTATATAAATTTTTTATTTTAAATTCATTAAATTTATTTATTTTATTTAAAGGATTAGGAACTATATATATAACTATTATAATTGCTACAAAAGATAAAAAAGATACAAACCAAAAAATTGATTTTATACCAAAAATATTTATTATTATAGGGTTTAATATAAAAGCAATTATAAATGATAATGCAAAACTTATTCCTATAAATGACATAGATTTTGTTTGATTTTTTTTAGAAACTAAATCAGAAAGTAATGCCATAATAACACTTGTTATTGCTCCAGATCCTTGTAATGCTCTTCCTATTATAAAACCCCAAATATTATTTGTTATAGCATTTATTATACTTCCTATTATTAATAATAATAAACCTATATTAATAATTAATTTTCTTTTTATAAAATCAGAAAGAAATCCCATAGGAATTTGAAAAATAGATTGTATAAGTCCATATATTCCTATAGAAATTCCAATAAGATACTTGTTATTTCCATATAAAGTCATTCCATATATACTTAAAATTGGCATTGTAATAAATATACCAACCATACGTAAAAATATAACAAATGATAAACCTATAGAGGCACGTATTTCCATGTAATTCATTTATTTTTATTTCTCATAAATATTTAAATTTATTAAAAATTTTAATATTATATATAATTTTTTTATAAAAAATTTAATAATATTAAATAAAATTTATAATTAAAATTATTTGTTTTATGTTAAATTTAAAAAAAATAAATATTAAAATAATTTAATTTTAAAACATTTATTAAAATTAGCAATTAAATATTATTAAATATTTTAAATTTAAAATTATTTATTTTTTTATAAAAATTAAATATAAATAAAATCAAAATGAATAATTTTATCTTTAAATGGATGATATTGTATTGAATGAATTTTTACTTTTATTTCTTTTTTATTAATTTTTATAATAAAGAAATTTTTATAAAAATCATTTTTATATTTATTATTAGAAATAATATTATAACAAAATTTAATTTTTAAAGGTTTTATATTTTTTCCATATATAATTGCTGGTATTTGATTTAATAATCGTAATCTTTTATTAGAAGATTTGCCTATATCTTTTCTTATTTTTGCATTTATAATTATCATTTTATAAAATCCATAGTATTATTAATTATTTATAAAAATTAAATAATTTTAAAAAATATAGTATTTTTTTAAAAATATTTATTATATTTAATAATTTTAATAAATTATTTATTTTTTAAAATATTAAGTAAATTTTTAAATTAAAATTATTTATTTTATAATTTATAAATTAATTAAAAGTTAAATTTATATTTAATAATTAAATATTTATGATAAAAATTATATGATATTTATTTAAAATAAATAATTAAATTATTTACATAAAAAATATGTTAACATATTAAGTTCTTCCCAAGCTAAATCTGTATTATATTTTTTTATAATTAATTCTATTTTTATCATTAATTTTAATATTTTTTTAATTTTATTAAATTTAAAATTTTTTAATGCATATTTTTGTATTTCTTGTTTATTTTTCCAAATTTTATATTTATAAAATAAATATTTAAGAGAATAATTTTTTATTAGTTTTTTTTTTATTTTTAATAATAAATATATTTCTCTCTGAATTGTTCTAAGAAGAATTATAGGATCTATTGATAATAATTTAAGTTTATTTAAAATATGATAAGAATATTTTATTTTTTTAAGAAATATAGCATCAGTCCAATTTATTGGTGTAAAATATGATAAATTAATAATAAATTTTTTAATTTTTTTAAAATTAATATTTTTATTAAAATATATTTGTCTTAATTGTTGAAATATTTGATTTAATGCTAACAAATTTCCATTATAATTATAAGATAAAAAATCACAAGAATTTTTATCTAAAATTATTTTAAAATTTTTTGCTCTATTATAAATCCATTCTGATATTTTTGAAGATATAGGATTATTACAATCTATTAATATACTTAAAGTACTTAAATTTTTAAACCATTTTTTTCTTTTTTCTTTTTTAGATAAAATATTATTGGATCTTATAATTAGAATAATATCTTTATGTATTAAAGATGATAATATTTCTAAATTTTTATCTATTAAATTATTAGTTCCATTTTCTGGTAAAATTAATAATAAAGATTTTTTATAAGAAAATAAACTAAATGTTTGAAATATCATAAAAATATAATTCCAATCATTTTTATTATTTAAAATTATTGTAGTACATTCATATAATTTTTTTTTTAATTTATTAAAAATATAATTTTGACTTTCTTGTAAAAATAAAATATTATTTCCAAATAAAAAATAACAATTATATGTATAATTATTTAAGTGTTTTTCTAATTTATAAAATGGTAAATTTATCATTTTAATTACTAATATTTATTTATTAAATAAATCATTCTATATAAGAATATATTTTTAATATTTTATTAAAAATAATTTCTGCTATTTGTTTATATATTTCTTTAAATAAAAAATTTTTTGATGAATTTTTTTGTAAAATTAATAATGGATTTTCAAAAAAAGTTTTATTAATTTTTATTAAAATTGGATATATATTCTTATTAGGTGTAATAATATATAATTTTAATATAAATATATAATTATGTTCTATATTTTCATTTTTTTTTAATATAGAAAATAATTTATATTTTTTTTTTATTTTAAAATATTTAATTTTTAAAATTAAATATTTTTTATTTTTAAATTTATTATTATTTTCTTCAATTAATATATTATATGATTTTATTTGTCTTTTAATAATACGCATAAGAAGATCACTTGAATTATAATTTTTTAATATTATATATTTTATTTTTTTAAAATTATACATATTTTTATTTATATGATAACTACATCCAAAACATATATATGCTATAAAAATTATTATTATTTTAATAAAATTATTCATTATTAATATTTATATTTTAATTTGTAACAAAATTTATTAATTTTTTTGGAACATAAATAATTTTTTTTATTGAAGTATTTAATATATATTTATTAACTGATTTCATTTTTAATGAAAACTTTTTTATTTTATCTTTATTAAAATTAATTGGAACCATAATTTTTTCTCTAACTTTTCCATTAACTTGAATAACTATAAGTATTTCTTCTTTTATAAGATATTTATATTTAATTTTAGGCCATTTAACATAATCAATATTACTATTGTAACCTAAACATTTCCATAAATAAAAACATACATGTGGTATAAAAGGATATAACATTCTAACAATAACTGAAAAAGATTCTTGCATTACTAAATTAATTTTTTTAGAATTTTTATTTAATTTAGATAAAAAATTTATAAATTCCATAATTGAAGAAATGGCTGTATTAAAATTATTTTTTTTATTAATATCATTTGTAACTTTTAAAATAGTTTTATTAAGCATATATTTAATATTTTTATAATTTTTATCTAATATTTTATTTTTTATATTTATGTATTTATTATTTATATGTTGATATATAAGTTTCCATAATTTATTTATAAATCTATAAGATCCTTTTATTCCAGATTCTTTCCATTCTAAGTTCATTTCAATAGGAGCTGAAAACATTATAAATAATCTCATTGTATCAGCTCCATATTTTTCTATCATTTTTTGTGGATCAATTCCATTTTTTTTCGATTTAGACATCTTTTTCATTCCACAATATATTAAATCATTATTTTTATTATCTATAGCTTTTATAATTTTTCCATTTTTATCTCTTGTAATAAAAATATTATCTGGAGAAACCCAAATTTTTTCATTTTTATTATTTATATAATAAAATGTATCTGCTAATACCATACCTTGACAAATAAGACTTTTAACAGGTTCATCAGTTATTAATAATCCTTCATCTCTTAATAATTTATGATAAAATCTAAGATATAAAAGATGCATAGTTGCATGTTCAATTCCACCTATATATTGATCTACAGGTAACCAATAATTAGCTGATACAGGATTTATTATTCCTTCAAAGTTAGGAGAAGTATAACGATGTAAATACCATGAAGATTCTATAAATGTATCAAATGTATCAGTTTCTCTAAATGCTTTTTTTCCATTAAAATTTATATTAAACCATTCAGGATAATCTTTTAAAGATTTTAAAGAATTTTTATTTAAAGATTTTAATTTTGGTAAATTTATTGGTAATTCATTTTCTTTTATTGGAATTATTGTTCCATCTTCTAATGTAATCATTGGAATAGGAGTTCCCCAATAACGTTGACGAGAAACTCCCCAATCACGTAATTTATAACATGTTAAATATTTTGCTATTTTAAGATTAATTAATTTTTTAATAATAGCTTTAGAAGCTTCTTTTCTAGATAAACCATTAAATTCACCAGAATTATATAATATTTCTTTATTATTTTTTTTAAAACAAAAAATTTTTATTAATGGTATATTATATTTTTTAGCAAACTCAAAATCATTTTTATTATAAGCTGGAACTCCCATAATAGCTCCTGTTCCATAATCTAAATCAATAAAATTAACTATCCAAATAGGTAATTTTTTTTTATTAATAGGATGAATAGCATATAATCCTGAAAATATTCCTAATTTTTTTTTTTCTTTAAAATATTTTTTAGTATTTATATTAAATGTTTGCTTTTTTATAAAAGAAAAAATATTTATATTTTTTTTTGATTCTTTTATGGAAAATGGATGATACATAGATATTGCAATATAAGTAATTCCCATAAACATATCTGGGTATGTTGTATATATTTTTATATTTTTATTTAAATTTTTAATTTTAAATATAATTTTTATTCCTTTAGATTTTCCAATCCATTTTTTTTGCATGTTTTTTACTTTAGATGGCCATTTATTTAGAATATTTAAATCTTTTAATAACTGATTAGCATAATTTGTTATTTTAATAAACCATTGTGAAATATTTTTTTTTGTTATTAAATTACCACATCTCCAACAACAATTATTAATAACTTGTTCATTTGCAAGAACTGTTTTGTCATATTCACACCAATTAACTAAAGACATTTTTTTATATACTAATCCTTTTTTATATAAATTAATAAAAAATTTTTGTTCCCATTTATAATATTCAGGAACACATGTAGTTATTTCTCTACTCCAATCATAAGAAAAACCTAAAGTTTTTAATTGTTTTTTCATATATAAAATATTTTTTTTAGTCCAATCTTTAGGAGTTATATTATTTTTTAAAGCTTCTGTTTCTGCAGGTAAACCAAAAGCATCCCAACCAATAGGTTGTAATACATTATAACCTAACATACGATGATAACGAGATATAACGTCTCCAATAGTATAATTTCTTAAATGACCTATATGTAATTTTCCTGAAGGATATGGAAACATTGATAAACAATAATATTTTTTCTTTTGAGAATTTTCAAAAACTTTAAATGTTTTATTTTTTTCCCAATATTTTTGTGCTTTAATTTCTATTTTTTTTGGAAAATAAAATTCTTTCATATAAAATAATCCTTTAAAATAAATTAAAATTAATATAATATTTTATTTTAATATTTTTAAATTAAATTAATAATATTTTTTATATAAAATAAACTATTTTATATAAAAAATATTTTGATTTATTATATATAATATATATACAATATTAATTAATAATTTTTTATTTAAAAATTTATTAAATAAAATTTTATTATTTATTTTATATAAATAATTAATAATATATATTATATATATAATAATTATTTATAATTTAATATAATTAATTCTATAAATTTTTTAAAATATTTTAAAAAATTTTAATATAAAAAATAAAAAAAATTTTGAAAAATTATAATCATAATACTGTTTTATTAAAAGAATCTATTGAAAGTTTAAATATAAATCCAAGTGGAATATATATTGATGCTACTTTTGGGGGTGGAGGTCATTCAAAACTTATTTTATCTAAATTAAATAATGATGGTAAATTATTTTCAATAGATCGTGACATTGAATCAATAAAAATAGCATCTTTAATTAAAGACAAAAGATTACATGTAATACATAGTACTTTTTCTTTATTAAAAAATTATATGAAAAATTATAATTTATTAGGAAAAATTAATGGTATTATATTAGATTTAGGAGTTTCATCTATTCAAATAGATGATTCTACAAGAGGTTTTTCTTTTAAAAAAGATGGACCATTAGACTGTAGAATGGATAAAAATAATGGAATTCCTGCTTTTAAATGGTTATATTCTGCTTCAGAAAAAAAAATTTGTTGGGTATTAAAAAATTTTGGAAATGAAAGATTTGCAAAATTAATTGC
Organism: Sodalis-like secondary symbiont of Drepanosiphum platanoidis; assembly: GCF_964059955.1. Classification (GTDB taxonomy): domain Bacteria; phylum Pseudomonadota; class Gammaproteobacteria; order Enterobacterales; family Enterobacteriaceae. The sequence goes on along the minus strand of NZ_OZ060924.1, from coordinate 162,814 downwards.
AAGAAAAATTTTTTTACAAAATAAAATAAAAAAAATTACTAGAACTAATGAATTATCAAAAATTATTATTAATTCAATTCCATGTTGGAACAAATATAAACATCCAGCAAGAAGAACATTTCAAGCTATTCGTATTTTTATTAATAATGAATTAGAAGAATTAAAAATAATTTTAAAAAATAGTTTATTATTATTAGCTCCATATGGAAGAATATCTATAATTAGTTTTCATTCTTTAGAAGATAAAATAGTTAAAAATTTTATGATTAAATATAGTCAATTACCTTTATTTATTAAAAAATTACCATTAACTGAATTAGAAATTAAAAATAATTATAAAAATATTTTAAAAATTAAATATTTAGGTAAAAAAAAACCTTCAAAAAAAGAAATATCTATTAATTATAGATCACGTAGTGCTATTTTAAGATCAGCAGAAAAATTAAAAATATAAAATATTATATATAAATTAAAATTTAAAATTAAATAAAATTTATATAAAATTTTATAAAATTAATTTTTAAATAAATTTTAAAAATTTATTTAAATTAAAAATAAATTAAATATAAAAATATTTTTAATAAAATAAATTTTTATTTAAATTTTTAAAAATTTAATTTTTACATTGAGATTTATAATGATTAAACAAAGAACATTAAAAAATATTATAAAAACAAATGGAATAGGATTACATACAGGAAAAAAAATAACTTTAATATTAAAACCTGCTTTAGAAAATACCGGAATAATATATAGACGTATTGATTTAAATCCATATGTTGATTTTAAAGTTAATGCAAATCTTGTAAAAAATACTTTTTTTTGTACTTGTTTAATAAATAATTATGATGTACGTATTTCTACTGTAGAACATTTACATGCTGCACTTTCAGGACTCGGTATTGATAATATTATAATTGAAGTTAATGGTCCTGAAATTCCTATAATGGATGGAAGTTCAATTCCTTTTATATATCTTTTATTAAAATCTGGAATTAAAGAATTAAAAACTGATAAAAAATTTATAAAAATTAAAAAAACTATTATTATTAATGATAAAGATAAATGGGTAAAATTAAGTCCTTTTAATGGTTTTACTTTTAATTTTACTATTGATTTTAATCATCCTGCTATTGATATAAATGTTCAAAATTATTTTTTTAATTTTTCTTCTAATAATTTTATAAAAAAAATAAGTCCTGCTCGTACATTTGGATTTGTTAAAAATATAAAAAATCTTAGATCAAAAGGTTTAATACTTGGTGGAAATTTAAATTCTGCAATTATTCTTGATGATTATAAAGTTATTAATAAAAATGGACTTCGTTTTAAAAATGAATTAGTTAGACATAAAATATTAGATGCTATAGGAGATTTATATATGTGTGGATATAATATTATTGGATCTTTTAGTGCATTTAAATCAGGTCATAAAATGAATAATAAATTATTAAGAACTATTTTAAAATCTAAAAAATCTTGGAAATTTATTAAATTAGATAATTTAAATAATCCATTTTCAATTTTTTAAAAAATATAATATTTAAAAAATTTTTAATAAAAATAAAAATATTTTTAAAAATTAAATATTTTTTTTAATAATATTTGCAATTCTTTTTAAAACTATACTTAAATTATTTTTATTGTTTCTTGAAACATATAAAATTGATTTTATACTTTTTTTAGTTATTTTTTTATTATTATAAATTTTATTTTTTTTATTATTTTTTAAATTATAAATATTTATTTTATTATTAATTATTGATTTTATTTCAATATCAGGATTTATTTTAATATCAATATAAGATAAAGATGGTAAAATTTTACTTTTTAACAAAAATAAAATTTTAATACTTTCAAATTTAAGTCTTGTCATCCAAGCAGAATTAGATGTTTCTAAAAAAAGAATTTTATTTTTAATATTTAATACACGAAATTTATATTTTAATGGAAATGGAAGTATAAATTTAAGAAAACAAGTTATTTTTAAAAGCATTAAAGAATGATTTTTAATTTTTTCTAAATAAAAACTTTCTTTAGATAATTTTTTATTTTTTGTAAAAAAAAAGTAAATAGGATATGGTTTTTTATTATGCATAAAATATTTTAAAATTAAATAACTGTTATTTTTTATATAATTTTTATAAATTATATATAAATTATATAAAAATTTTAATATTATAAAATTTATTTTAATAATTTTTTAATAAAATTTTTAATTTAATTAATTTTTTTTATATATAAAATATTAAAAATTTATTTTAAATAAATTTAAAATTTATTTAAAATAAATAATAAAAAAATATATAATAAAATTATATTTTTTATTTAAAAAATATAATTTTATTATATATTTTAAATAAAAAATAAACTATTATTTTTTTTAAATTTATATAAATTTTATAAAAAATATAAATATTAAAAAAATGTTTAATTATATTATTATTAAGAGAAATTATTTAATTATGTTTAAAAAAATTATAAAAAAACTTTTTTATACAAAAAATAAAAAAATGTTAAATAGAATGAATAAAATAATAAAACAAATTAATTTTTTAGAAAAAAAAATAGAAAAATTAAATGATGATCAATTATCAAATCAAACTGTTTTATTTCGCAAAAGATTAAAAAATAAAGAAAATATTAATAATTTATTACCTGAATCTTTTGCTACAGTAAGAGAAGTTATTAAGAGAATTTTTGGTATTCGTTTATTTGATGTTCAAATATTAGGAGGTATTGTTTTACATGAATGTTCTATTGCTGAAATGAAAACTGGAGAAGGAAAAACTTTAACATCTACTTTACCAGCTTACTTAAATGCTTTAACAAAAAAAGGAGTACATATAGTTACTGCAAATGATTATTTAGCTAAAAGAGATTCTAAAAATAATAAACCTCTTTTTAATTTTCTTGGATTAACTACTGGAATAACTTTACCAAATATATCTATAAAAGAAAAACGTATTGCATATTCTTCTGATATTACATATGGTACTAATAATGAATATGGATTTGATTATCTTAGAGATAATATGGTATTAAATCAATATGATAAAGTACAACGTAAATTAAATTATGCAATAATTGATGAAGTAGATTCTATTTTAATAGATGAAGCTAGAACACCATTAGTAATTTCTGGTCCATCTGAAGATAGTTCTATTTTATATGAAAAAATTAATAAAATGATTCCTAGTCTTATTTTACAAAAAAAAGAAGATTCTGAATTTTTTAAAGGAAATGGACATTTTTTTATAGATGAAAAAAATCGTCAAGTTGATTTAACAGAAAATGGAATGATTTTTATTGAAAAACTTATGATAAAAAATAAAATTATAAAAAAAAAAGAATCTTTATATTCTTCAAAAAATATTATACTTATGCAATATATTATATCTGCTTTAAAAGCACATGTATTATTTATAAAAAACATAGATTATATTGTAAAAAATAAAATGATAATAATTGTTGATGAACATACTGGACGTACTATGCATGGAAGACGTTGGTCTGATGGATTACATCAAGCAATAGAAGCAAAAGAAAATGTTCCAATCCAAAACGAATATCAAACTTTAGCATCTATTACATTTCAAAATTATTTTCGATTATATAAAAAATTATCTGGTATGACTGGAACTGCAAAAACTGAAGCTTTTGAGTTTAATTCTATTTATAAATTAGATACTATTGTAGTTCCTACAAATTGTCCTATGATAAGAAAAGATATGCCAGATTTAGTCTATATAACTGAAAAAGAAAAAATTAAAGCTATAATTAAAGATATATTATATTGTTATAAAAAAAATCAACCAGTATTAGTTGGAACAATATCTATTGAAAAATCTGAAATAATTTCTAAAAAATTAAAAAAAATTAATATACCTCATAAAGTATTAAATGCTAAATTTCATTCTAAAGAAGCAGAAATTATTTCTCAAGCAGGTAAACTTAAATCTGTTACTATAGCTACTAATATGGCAGGACGTGGTACAGATATTGTTCTTGGAGGAAATTATAAAAATGAAATTTCCTTATTAAAAAAAGAAAATAATTTTTTAAAAAATTCTATAAAATATAAATATATAAAACAATATAATAAAGTTATATCTATAGGAGGATTACATGTTATTGGAACTGAAAGACATGAATCAAGAAGAATAGATAATCAATTAAGAGGTAGATCTGGAAGACAAGGAGATCCTGGATCATCTAGATTTTACTTATCTATGGAAGATCCTTTAATGAGAATGTTTACTTCAGAAAAAATTATTAAATTTATGAAAAAATTAGGAATGAAAGAAGGAGAAGCTATAGAACATCCACTTGTTACTAAAGCTATTGCTAATGCTCAAGCAAAAGTTGAAAATAGAAATTTTGAAATGAGAAAAGAATTATTAGAATATGATGATATAGCTAATGATCAAAGATTATCAATTTATAAACAAAGAAATGAATTATTAAAATCTAAAAATATTAAAAAAATTATTGATAATATTTATGAAGATGTAATTTTATTTTTATTTAATTTATATATACCTAAAAAATGTAAAAAAAATAATTGGAAAATAAATAGTTTACAAAAAAAAATTAAAAATAATTTTAATATAAAAATACCAATAAAAAAATGGATTAATGATAAATATATAAAAAGAAAAGAATTATTTATAAAAATATTAAATTTAATTAAAAAATTTAAAAAAAATTGGAAACATAATAAATATATACATGATTTAGAAAAAAAAATTATGTTAAAAGTAATAGATGATTATTGGAAAGATCATTTATCTGCTATAGATTATTTAAGACAAGGAATACATTTAAGAGGTTATGCACAAAAAGATCCAAAACAAGAATATAAAATAGAATCTTTTAAAATGTTTAATAAAATGTTAAATTTATTAAAATGTGAAATAATTAGTAAATTAAGTATTATACAAAAAAATTTATCTAAAAAAACAAATAATAAAAATATAAATAAAAAAGAAAAAACTTTAATAAATAATATTTTTTTCTATAAAAATAAAAATTTAAATATTAAAAGAAATGATTTATGTCCATGTGGTTCTAATAAAAAATTTAAAAGATGTCATGGACAAATATATTAATATATTTAATTTTTAAAAATATTTAATAAATTAATATTTAATATTTATTAAAAAAATAAATATATTTTAATTTAAAAAAAATTATTTTATTGAAATAGGATCAACATCAATAATCCATTTTACTTTTTTTATTTCTGGTAATTTTAAAATAAATTTTAAATTTTTTTTTATTAAATAATTTAAATGTATTCTATTATGTCCAGATATTAATAAATTCCAACGAAATTTTCCATTAATTTTAAAAGAAAAAGCTGGTATTGGACCAATTACTCTAAAAAAGTTTTTTTTGATAAAAATATTTTTATTTAATAAATTTTTAATTTTTTTAAGAAAAGATTTTGAAAATATGTTATAAGAATCTTCAGAATAAAATAAAATATGATATATAAATGGAGGTAACATTGTTAAAAATCTTTCTTTTAAAATAATATAAGAAAATTCTTTATATTTAAGTTTTAATAATTTTATTAATAATGGATGATTTGGATAATTAGTTTGTAATAATATTTCTTTCTTTTTTATTTGAGAAGATTTTAAAGAAATTTGTGTATATATTTGAGAAAATTTTTCAGATGATCTAAAATCATTTGAAAATAACATATTATCAATATCTAAAATACCAACTAAAGTTACATAAGGAAAATAATATTCTTTTACTAAAGAATTAGTTCCAATTAAAATTCTATATTTATTTTCTTTAATTTTTTTTAAATTTTCTTTAATTTTTTTTTGACAAAAAAATTTATCTTTATCTATTCTTATAATTGGTATTTTTGGAATTTTTATTTTTAAAAATTTTTCTATTTGTTTTGTACCTATTTCAACTTTAATAAATTTTTTTGATAAACATTGTGGACAAGTTTTAAAAATTTTTTCTTGAAAATTACAATTATAACAATATAATTTTTTATTATATTTATGTAAATTGTAATTATTATTACACAATAAACATTTTAAAATATAATTACATTTACAACAAAATAATATTTTAGAAAATTTTTTTCTTTCTAAAAGAATAAGAACTTGATTTCCAAAAAATATATGTTTTTTGATTTTTTTTAAAAGTTCATTAGAAATTCCATTTATTAATATTTTTTTTTTTATATTTATTAATTTTTTTTTATAAAAATATGATTTATCTTTTAAATTAAAAAAATAAAATTTATTATATTTTTTTTTTTTAATGTTATATAATGTTTCTAAGGATGGAGTTATACTATCTAATATTATAGGTATATTTTTTATACGTGCTCGTAAAATAGAAAGATCTCTTGCATTATAAAGCCATCCATTTTGTTGTTTATATAAAAAATCATGTTCTTCATTTACTATTATTATTCCTAATTTTTTAAAAGGTATAAATAAAGCAGATTTAGTTCCTATAACAACACAATATTTTCCATTTTTTACTTTTAACCATATAGAAAGTTGTTTTTTTTTATTAATTTTAGAATGAAATATTGCTATAGATATAGAAAAATACTTATTTAAAATATTAAAAATTTGTAATATTAAACTAATTTTTGGTACAAGAAATAAAACTTGTTTTTTTTTTAAAAATATTTTTTTTAAAATTATTAAATACATTTTAATTTTAATATAAAATATATTTTGAGATAATAACCATACAGAAAATTTATTAATTTTTTTAAAAAAATCTTTTAAATCAAAATTATTATTTTTTTTTAAAAAAAGATTATTATATTTTTTCTTAAAAATTGAAATATAAATATCATTTTTTAATGATAAAAATTTAATATAGCATAATTTTTTATTTTCTAATTCTTGAAATATTTTTTTTGAAAATCCTAATTTATTTATTTGATTTTTTTTTAAAGGTCCTTTTATTAATCTTAATAAAGCTTTTTTTTGTTTAGGTGCATTTTTTAATTTTGTTAAATCAATATTTGATTTTTTATTTAAAAAATACCATTCTAATGGTTTTTCTTTTTTAAAAAAATTTTCTTTACGTAATAAAATAGGTAATGAATAAAATAAAATTTTTCCTATTGGATAATGATAATAATTAACAGACCATAAAAGCATAGACCATATATCTTTTGAAAATAAGGGTTTTTTATCTAAAATTTTAATAACTTTTTTTAATTTTTTTTTAAAAAAATTATTTTTATTTGTATAAATATCTACAATAATACCTATATATTCTTTATTTTTAAAAGGTACTTTAACTCTTATACCAGATAAAATATTATCATATTCAATAATTACATAGTCAAATGTATTAATTAATGGAATAGGAAGAGCTACTTTTACAATTAACATATATAAGTTCCATAACTATTTAATATTTTTAAAATTAATATTAATAAAGTTTAATTTTATATAAAAATAAAATTTTATATAAAAAATATGATATATATCATTATTTTTAATAAAAAATTTATTTTAATTATTTTTTTATTTAAAAAATAATTTAAACATATATTTTAAATCTTTTTTTAAAAATATTTAAAATATTTGTAATAAAATTTTTAAACATTTTTGGATAAAATATTTATGATTTTTATATCAGATATACATCTTAATATAAAAAATCCAATAACAATTAAAAAATTTTTAAAATTTCTTAAATATTCTTTAAATAATATAAAATCTTTATATATCTTAGGTGATTTATTTGATGTATGGATTGGAGACGATTATAAAAATATATTATATAAAAAAATTGCTCATGAACTTTTTTCTTTAAAAAACAGAGGTATATCATGTTATTTTATTCCAGGAAATCATGATTTTTTAATTGGAAAATATTATGCAAAATCTTGTGGAATGATTTTATTACCTGAAAAAAAAATAATTAATTTTTTAAATAAAAAAATAATTATATTACATGGTGATTCTCTTTGTATTAATGATTATTCATATAAAATATTTAGATATATAATAAGATCTAAATTTTTAAAAAATATATTTTTACGTCTTCCATTATATTTGCGTTTAAAAATATTTAAAAAAATTCAAAACAAATCTAATTTAAAAAAAAAATATAAATTTAATATAAAAATTAATGAAAAAAAAATTTTAAAAATATTTAATGAAACAAATTTTGATATTATGATTCATGGTCATATACATCAAAAAAATATTTTTATATTAAAAAATAAAAATAAAATTTTTTATAGAGCTGTTTTAGGATCATGGGAAAATAATGGATCTGCTATATATATTACAAAATCAAAAATAAAATTAATTAATTTTTTATTTTAATTTATAATAAAAAAATTATTATTAATTAAAAAAAATATTTTTTATATATGTAAATATATATATTTTAAAATATTTTAATATTTATTAAATAATAAACATTATTTATATTTATTAATATTTATTAAAAAATTAAATTTTTAAAATAATTTTAAAAAAATATAAATATATTAATTTAATAATTATTAAATTAAATAATTAAAATAAAATTATATAAATTTTATTTTAATTATTTCTCAAATAAGATTATGTATGAAAATAAATAAAAAAATTTTAGATGGTAAATATGTATCTAAAAAAATTAAATATAAAATAACTAAAAAAATTAATAAACGTATAAAAAAAAATAAAAAAATTCCTGTTCTTGCAGCAATACTTATTGGAAATGATATTCCTTCAAAAATTTATATTAAAAAAAAACAAAAAATTTGTAATGAAGTTGGAATAAAATCTATTATTTATAATTTATCTGAAAATATAAATGAATATAATTTAATTAAATTAATAAATAAATTAAATAATAATAAAAATATTGATGGAATACTTATTCAATATCCATTACCAAAACATATAAATAAAAATAATATTATTGAAAAAATATCTCCATATAAAGATGTAGATGGTTTACATCCATATAATATTGGAAAATTATGTCAAAATAATCCAATAATACATCCATGTACTCCTTTAGGAATTATAACATTAATAAAATATTATAAAATAAAAATATCAAGATTGCATGCAGTAATAGTTGGAAAATCAAATATTGTTGGACAACCAATGAGTTTAGAATTATTAATTTCTGGGTGTACAGTTACTATTACACATAGTTTAACTAATAATTTAAAATATCATATTAAACAAGCTGATTTATTAATTGTAGCAGTTGGTAAACCAAATTTTATTCCTGGATATTGGATTAAAAAAGGAGCTATTGTAATAGATGTAGGAATAAATAGATTAAATTCTGGTAAAATAGTAGGAGATGTTGATTTTTTAAATGCTATAAATAATGTTTCTTATATTACTCCTGTTCCTGGAGGAATTGGTCCAATGACAGTTATTTCATTAATTCAAAATATTTTGTTAATTTGTGAAAAATATAATAAATTTTAATTAAAAAATTATTAAAATTTTATATAAATTTAAATATATAAATATACTTTAAATATTTTTTTTATATGATTTATCTTTAATAAAAATACCCATAGATAAAAGTTTTTTTCTTAATTTATCTGATATATCCCATTGACATTTTTCTCTTGCAATATTACGTTGTTTAATTAATTTAATTATATATTTATTATTTTTTTTTGTAAAATTTTTTAAAAAATTTTTTGGATTTTCTTTAAAAATACCAAGAATTTGACCAAGATATTTTAAAGTAGATGATAAACCATTTATTAACTTTGATTCTTTTTTTTTCATATAATTAATTTTTTTTACTAATTTAAATAAAACACAATATGCTTGTGGAGTATTAAAATCATTATTCATAGATTTATTAAATTCTTTAATAAAAATATCTCCTCCAAAAGGTTTAATATTTGTATTTGTATTATTTAATACAGTATAGAGTTTTTTTAAAGAATTTTGTGATTTAATTAATTCATTTTCTTTATAAGAAATATTATTTCTATAATGTGATGACATAAAAAAATATCTTATAACTTCAGGATGATATTTTTTCATTATATTTCTTAAATATAAAAAATTTCCTAATGATTTAGACATTTTTTTATTATTATTAATAATAGTACCACTATGAATCCAAAAATTTACACAAGATTTATTTTTTATAGAAAATGATTGTGCTATTTCATTTTCATGATGAGGAAAAATTAAATCTGATCCTCCTCCATGTATATCACAATGAGAATTAAAATACTTATAATTTATAGAAGAACATTCTATATGCCAACCAGGACGTCCATTTCCCCATGGTGAATCCCAACTAGGTTCTTGTAAAGGAGATAATTTCCATAAAATAAAATCTTTAAAATTTTTTTTATTAAAATTTTTTTTTATTCTAATTCCTTCTTTTAATTTAAAAATGTTTTGTTTTGATAAATTACCATAATTTTTTTGACTAGAAACTGAAAAAAATACATTTCCATCTGGAGCTATATATGCTTTTTTATTTTTTAATAATATTTTAATAATTTTAATTATATATTTTATATTATTAGTAGCTCTAGGTTCAAAAGTTGGTCTAAGTATATTTAATTTATCAAAATCTTTATGCATTTCATAAATCATATCATTTGTTAATTGATAAATATTTTTTTTTAATTTATTTGATTGTATTATTATTTTATCTTCAATATCAGTTATATTTCTTATATAATTAACTTTATATCCAATATAATTAAAATAACGAACTATCATATCAAAAATTACAAAAGTTCTTCCATGACCAATATGACATAAATCATATACAGTTACACCACATACATATATATTAACAATTTTTGAATATATTGATTTAAATTTTTCTTTTTTTTTAGTTAGTGTATTAAAAATTTTTAACATAAAATACTCCTATATAAAATAATTATTTTTTTAAAAAATTAATATATTAATATATAAAAAATTTTTAATAAAAAATATAATTAATTTTTAATTAAAAATATATATTTTTTATATAAATAAAATTTTTATAAATAATTAAGATTAATATATTTTTTTTATAAAAAATATCTAATAATTCAAATTTTATTAAAATATAAAATATGTTAATATATTTAATTAAAATAATTTATATATCAAATATATAAAAAATTTTTAATAAAAAATATTTTCAACTAATTTATGAATTTTATAAAAAAATATATATAACTTAAAAATATTATATTAAATATAATTTTAATTATTTTTTATGTAAATAATATTTTAATATTTTTAATATAAAATTAATATAAAAATAATTATTTTTTTTAAAAATTAATAAATAATTTAATGGAAATTAAATGAATAAAAACAATTTATTAAAATTAACTTGGATTAGTTTTTTATCATATGGATTAACTGGTGCATTAGTTATTGTAACAGGAATAATACTTGAAAATGTTGCAAATTATTTTAATTTATCTATTTCAAAAATGAGCAATACATTTACTTTTTTAAATGCAGGTATTTTAACAGCAATTTTTATTAATTCTTGGTTAATGGAAAAAATATCTTTAAAAAAAGAATTAATATTTGGATTTATATTAATGGTAGTTTCTACAATTAATTTAATTTTAGCAAAAAATTTAATTTTATTTTCTATTTCTATGTTTATTTTTGGATTAGTTAGTGGAATAACTATGTCAATTGGAACTTATTTAATTACAATTTTATATAAAGGAAAAATTAGAGGATCAAAATTATTATTAACAGATTCTTTTTTTAGTATGGCTGGTACTTTATTTCCAATATTAGGAGGAATATTTATTTCACATCATATCCAATGGTATTGGATTTATATATGTATTACTTTAATATATTTTATTATTTTTATTTTAACAATTTTTTCTGATTTTTCTTTTATAGAAAAAAAAAATAAAATTAAATTAAAATTTATATTTTCTTTTAAAGAAAAATTAGGTTTTCCTATAATTTTATTATCTATATCTGCATTATGTTATATTCTTGGTCAATTAAGTTTAATTTCTTGGCTTCCTTTATATGTTACATCTCAATTTAATGTAAAAATGGAATATTCAAGTAGATTAGTAAGTTATTTTTGGACTTCTTACATGATAGGTATGTGGGTATTTAGTATATTATTACGTTATTTTAATCTTCAATATACTATTACAATATTAACTGCTATATCTTCATATATTATATATCTTTTAATTAATTCTACAAATTTATGTATGTTTCCAAGTTATCTTTGTTTTTTAGGTTTTTTTTCAAGTTCTATATATACAACTATAATTACACTTGGATCACAACAAACTAAAGTAGTATCTCCAATAATTGTTAATATGATTTTAATTTTTGGAACTATTGGAACTATGTTAACATTTATAATAACAGGTCCTTTTGTATATAATTTTGGAATTAAATCAGCATTATATATATCAAATATATTATATATAATAGTATTTTTATTATGTTTAACACTTGGTTTTTTTAGTTATTATAAAATTAATAAATAATTTTAAAAAATTTTAATAAAAATTTATTTTATTTAAAATATTTAAAATTTTTAATAAAAAATTAAAAATAAATTATAATATATATAAATAATTTATAAGGAACTTTATATGAAAATTCCATTAATTGTTGCTAATTGGAAATTAAATGGAAATGAAAATATTTTAACAAAATATGTAAAAAATTTATATAATAAATTTAATAATGTTAAAAATATTAATATAGCTATTGCACCTCCAATAATATATTTAAATATTTTAAAAAAAATTATAGGAAAAAAAAATATTTTTCTTTGTTCACAAAATGTTGATATCCATGAAAATGGATCTTTTACTGGTGAAATTTCTGCTAAGATGTTAAAAGATATTGGAGTAAAATATTCTATTATTGGTCATTCTGAGAGAAGAAATTTTCATAAAGAAAATTATGAATATATTTCAAAAAAATTTAATATTTTAATTAAAAATAATATTACTCCTATTTTATGTGTTGGGGAAAATATAAAAGAATATATTTCTAATAAAAGTATACAAACATGTATAAATCAAATTTCTTGTATAATTAATAATTTAGGTATAAAATTTTTTAAAAATATTGTTATAGCATATGAACCAATTTGGGCCATAGGAACTGGACATGCAGCTAATAAAGAACATATACAAAAAGTTCATAAAAATATAAGAAAATATATAAAAAAATATGATAAAAAAATATCAGAAAGTATTATTATTCAATATGGTGGATCTGTTAACATTGATAATGTAAAAGATTTATTTTTTCAAAAAGATATTAATGGATTTTTAATTGGAAAATCTTCACTTGAAATTAATAATTTTATATCTATAATAAATAATATACAAGAATGTTTATAATAATATTTATTAAATAATAAATAAATTTTATTTAATATTTTTAAAAAATATATAAAAATAAAATTTAATTATAATATTAATTAAGGATTAATAAGTGAATTTAACAATAAAAAAAATAAAAAAACAAATTTCAAAAAATTTCATAATATTATATATGAAAGGATCTCCTAAAATTCCACTTTGTGGTTTTTCTGCTAAAGTTTCTAAAATAATTTCTACTTATAATATAAAATTTGCATATATAGATGTATTAGATCATCAAGATATTAGATTAGAATTACCAATTTTTTCACAATGGCCTACTTTTCCACAATTATGGATTTCTGGAAAATTAATTGGTGGATGTGATATTGTTACAGAAATGCATAAAAATAATACATTATTTAATCTTTTAAAAAAATAGTATAAAAATTTTTTTAAAAGATTAAAAAATTTTATAAAAAATATAAAAATTTTATTTATTTTTTTTATTTTTTGAAAAAAAAGAAATAGGCCATCCTCCAAATTTTTTCCATTTATTTACTAATTCAGAAAATAATTCAGCAGTACGAAGAGCATCATATAAAGCTGAATGAGCTTCTGAATTATTAAAATTAATTCCAGCTACTATACATGCTTTAGATAAAACAGTTTGACCTAAAAGTATTCCACTTAAAGTTGCAGTATCAAACATTGTAAAAGGATGAAATGGATTATTTTTTATATTTACTCTTGTAATAGCAGCCATTAAAAAACTATGATCAAATGAAGCATTATGAGCAACAACAATTGCTTTATTACATAATTGATTTTTTAATTCTTTATTAATAATTTTAAAAATTTTAGAAATTGCTGTAATTTCTTTTACAGCACCTCTTAATGGATTATTTGGATCTATTTTATTAAATTCTAATGCTTCTTTTTTTAAAAAAGATCCAGAAAAAGGTTTAATATGAAAATGAATTATATTATCTATTGAAATCCATCCATATTTATTCATTTTTATAGTAATTGCTGCTATTTCTAATAATGGATTATTATTTGGATCAAATCCAGCAGTTTCTATATCAATTATAACTGGATAAAATCCTCTAAATCTATTACGAATATTATTTATATTATTTATAATCATATTTAATTTTATGAGAATTATATATATTAATATATTTAAATTAAAGTTTTTGTATAAAAAATTAATAATTTATTAAAATAAATTTATAAAATATTTATTTTTATTAAAATTAAAAAATTATTTATTATAAAAATAAATTAAAATAATTATATGTATAAATATTAAAAATTTAAAAAATAAATAATTTATATATTAAAAAATTATTATTAATTAATAATAATTTTTTAATTATAATAAAATATTTTTAATAAATTTTTATTTTAATTATTTTATATAATTTTAATATTAATTAATTTTATTTTTTTATAAAATTTATAAAATTTTAAATAAATTTTATTTATTAAATATTTTTATAAAATTTTATTTATTTTTTTTAATTAAATTTATAAATTTAATTAAAAATTAAGATCTTTTCATCATTTCAAAAAATTTATCATTTGTTTTACTCATAGATAATTTATTAATTAAAAATTCCATTGCATTAATTTCATTCATTGGATGAATAATTTTTCTTAAAATCCACATTTTTTGTAATTCATTTTGTGTAGAAAGTAATTCTTCTTTACGTGTTCCTGATCTATTATAATCAATAGCTGGAAATACACGTTTTTCAGAAATTTTACGTGAAAGATGTAATTCCATATTACCTGTTCCTTTAAATTCTTCATAAATTACTTCATCCATTTTAGAACCAGTATCAATAAGAGCTGTAGCAATAATTGTTAAACTTCCTCCTTCTTCCATATTTCTTGCTGCACCAAAGAAACGTTTAGGTCTATGTAAAGCATTAGCATCTACTCCTCCAGTTAATACTTTACCAGATGCTGGTACTACTGTATTATATGCACGTGCTAATCTTGTAATAGAATCTAATAAAATAATTACATCTTTTTTATGTTCTACTAATCTTTTAGCTTTTTCTATAACCATTTCAGAAACTTGTACATGCCTAGAAGATGGTTCATCAAAAGTAGAAGCAATTACTTCTCCTTTAACTAATCTATGCATTTCTGTTACTTCTTCTGGACGTTCATCAATCAATAATACCATTAATACACAATCAGGATGATTATATGCAACACTTTGTGCAATATTTTGTAATAAAATAGTTTTTCCTGCTTTTGGTGGAGCAACTATTAATCCTCTTTGTCCTCTACCAATTGGTGATGCAAGATCTAATACTCTTGCAGTTAAATCTTCTGTTGATCCATTACCTCTTTCCATCCTTAATCTAGAATTTGCATGTAAAGGAGTCAAATTTTCAAAAAGTATTTTATTTCTAGAATTTTCTGGTTTATCATAATTTACTTCATTAACTTTAAGTAAAGCAAAATAACGCTCTCCTTCTTTTGGAGGTCTAATTTTCCCAGAAATTGTATCTCCAGTACGTAAATTAAATCTTCTTATTTGACTAGGAGAAACATAAATATCATCTGGTCCAGCTAAATATGAACTATCACTAGATCTAAGAAAACCAAATCCATCTTGAAGAATTTCTAAAACACCATTTCCAAAAATATCTTCTCCAATTTTTGCATGTTGTTTTAAAATAGAAAAAATAATATCTTGTTTACGCATACGAGCAAGATTTTCTTGCCCCATATTTCCGCCGAGAACAATTAATTCAGAAACCGGCATATTTTTTAATTCGGTAAGATTCATAATGGTGGGTTCTTAAACTTGAAGTATATCAAAGTACTAAATATTTTATATATAATTGAGTACAAATAAAGTTTTATTTAAATCATTAAATTAAAAATTAAAAATATATTTAATTTTATAAAAAATAAGCAAATTATTTTATCACATTTGTTTATAAATTTCTAGTATATAAATTTAATTATTTAATAAAAATATTTTATTTTAAATTTTATTTAATATAAAATATTTTTATAAAAATATAATTAAAATTATATATAATAAATAATATACTTCCTTGCACTTTAATACAAATTATATATAATATAATTTTATTTAAAAAAAATATATAATTTTTTTAAAAAAATTAATATTTAATTATTAATTATAAATTATTTTTTATTAAAAAATTTTAAAAATTTTTATTTTTAATAAAATAAATATTATTATATTAATTTTATATAAATTTTAATAAAAAATTAATAATTATTTTATTTTTATATATTTTATATAAAAATAAAATTATAAAAAATTTTAATATAATAATTAATTTTAGGCAATATATGAAACGTACATTTCAACCATCTATTTTAAAAAAAAAAAGAAATCATGGATTTAGAGCTAGAATGAAAACAAAAAATGGAAGAAAAATTTTATCTCGTCGTAGAGCAAAAAAAAGATTTCAATTAACAATATCTACTAAATAAATTTTTTAAAATGTCTAATTTATCTTTTAATAAAAAATTTCGTTTAATTAAAAAAAATTATTTTTTTTTTGTAAAAAATTTAAAATAAAAAAAAATATTTGTATTTATGGAAAAAAAAATAATATTAAAAATCCAAGAATTGGAATTTGTGTTAGTAAAAAATATATTAATAAGTCATTTAATAGAAATAAATTCAAAAGAATAGTAAGAGAAAGTTTTAGAATTAAAAAAAATAATTTACCAAATATGGATTTTATTATTAAAATAAATTCAAAATTAAAAAATATAAAAAATAAACATATATTTAAAATATTAGAAATATTATGGAATCAATATTATTTTTAATAAAAAAAATATTTATTTTTTTTATTAAAATATATCAAATAATTATTAGTCCATTTTTAAAATCTAGATGTATTTTTAATCCAACTTGTTCTCAATATAGTATTGAATCAATTAATAAATTTGGAATAATAAAAGGTTTATATTTAATTTTTCTTAGAATAATTAGATGTAATAGATTTTTTAAATAAAATATTTTATATATAATTTATATAATAAAAAATAGAGAGCTATTATGACAGATTCTCAAAGAAATATTATTTTTATAACAATATTATTTATATTTTTATTAATATGGCAATCTTTTGAATTAAATAATATAAAAAAAAATAAAATTAATGAATCTAAATTATATAATTTATCTAATAATTTTAAAAAAAAAATAAATAAAATAAATAATTTTATTAAAGTAAAAACTGATGTTTTATCTGTATTAATAGATATGAATGGTGGAAATATTAGAGATGTTTTTTTATTAAATTATAAAGATAAAATTGAATCATTAAAACCTATACATTTATTAAAATGTAATAAAAATTTTGTATATAAAGCTAATAGTGAAATAAAAGATATTAGTAATAAAAAAATTAATAATAAATCTAAATTATATCATTCTGAAAAAAAAAATTATGTTCTTAATAAGAA
Organism: Sodalis-like secondary symbiont of Drepanosiphum platanoidis; assembly: GCF_964059955.1. Lineage (GTDB taxonomy): Bacteria > Pseudomonadota > Gammaproteobacteria > Enterobacterales > Enterobacteriaceae. The sequence goes on along the minus strand of NZ_OZ060924.1, from coordinate 145,017 downwards.
AAAAAATAATTTATTAGTACCAATTAAATATATATCTCCTGATGGAATAATTTATAAAAAAGTTTTTTTATTTAAAAAAAATGACTTTGCAATTCAAGTAAATCATTATATTAATAATAAAAGTAAAAATTCAATAAATGTAAAATTTTTTGGAAAACTTATTCAATCTTATAATTTACCTATAAAAAATAATAAAAAATTAAATAAATTTTCATTACATACATATAGAGGTGCTGCTTATTCTACAGATTTAAATAAATATCAAAAATATAGTTTTGATAATATAAAAAATAATAATTTAAAAATTAAAACAAATAATGGATGGATTGCTATGTTGCAACAATATTTTGCTACAGCATGGATACCATTAAATAGTGGTACTAATACTTTTTATAGTAAATATTATAATAAAAATTATGTATCTATTGGATTTAGATCTTCAACTATAATTATACCTCCAAAATCTTCTTATAAATTTATATCTAAGCTTTGGGTTGGACCAGAAATACAGGAAAAAATGAAAGAAACAGCTCCTTATTTAGATTTAACTGTTGATTATGGATGGTTATGGTTTATTTCTCAACCAATATTTAAATTATTAAAATTTATTAATTATTATGTTAATAATTGGGGTTTATCAATAATATTAATTACTCTAATTATACGAATTATTATGTATCCTTTAACTAAATCTCAATACATATCTATGGCAAAAATAAAAATTTTACATCCAAAATTATTATTTATACGAGAAAAATTTAAAAATGATAAACAAAAACAAAGTCAAGAAATAATTATGTTATATAAAAAAGAAAAAGTTAATCCTCTTGGAGGTTGTTTTCCTTTAATTATTCAAATGCCTATTTTTTTATCATTATATTATGTTCTTTCTAGTTCTATAGAATTGAGACATTCACCTTTTTATTTATGGATATATGATTTATCAGATAAAGATCCTTTATATATTTTACCAATTTTTATGGGTTTAACCATGTTTTTTATTCAAAAAATTTCTCCTTCTACATCTTCTGATCAATCACAAAAAAAAATTATGATGTTTACTCCAATAATTTTTATTTTTTTCTTTCTTTGGTTTCCATCAGGATTAGTGTTATATTATATAGTAAGTAATTTAATAACAATTATACAACAATATATAATTTATAAAAATCTTGATAAAAAAGGTTTAAATTTTTGGAAAAAATAAATTCATATAAAAAATATTTAAATTTATTTAAAATAAATTTAAATATTTTTTAATTTCTTAAAAAAAGAAACATTACTTATGTATAGTAATAAAACTATAGTAGCTATAGCTACTCCTATTGGTAAAGGAGGAGTAGGAATTATTCGTATATCTGGAAATAAAGTAAAAAAAATATCTTTGTTTATTTTAGGAAAAATACCTAAACCTAGATATGCAGAATATTTAACTTTTTTTAAAAAAAAAAAACAAGTTATAGATAAAGGTATAGTATTATTTTTTCCACGTCCTAATTCATTTACTGGAGAAGATATTTTAGAATTTCATTGTCATGGAGGAATAATAGTATTAAATATTTTATTAAAACAAATTTTAAAAATATCTAATACAAGAATTGCTAATCCTGGAGAATTTTCTCTTAGATCTTTTTTAAATAATAAAATTGATTTAATTCAAGCAGAGGCTATTTCTGGTCTTATTGAATCAAATTCAATCCAAGCAGCTAAAGCATCAATTAATTCTTTAAATGGACTTTTTTCTAAAAGAATTTATAAATTAATAAAAAATATTATATCAATGAGAAAATTTATAGAATATATAATTGATTTTCCAGAAGAAAATACAAAAATATTTTCAAAAAAAAAATTTAAAAAATTTCTTAATAAATTAATAAATAAGTTAACTATTCTTATAAAAGATTCATATCAAGGTAAAAAAATTCAAGAAGGAATAAAAATAGTATTAACTGGTAGACCTAATACTGGAAAATCTACATTAATGAATTCTTTATCAGAACATGATACTTCTATAGTAACAAATATTCCTGGTACTACACGTGATATATTACATGAATTTATTTATTTAAATAATGTATGCATTAATATTGTTGATACTGCAGGATTAAGAAAAGTATCTAATATAATAGAATCTATTGGGATAAAAAAATCATGGAAAGAAATTAATAATGCAGATTATTTATTTTTTATAGAAGAAAGTTCTATGTTTTTTAAAAAAAATATTTTTTATTTTAATAAATCTATAAAAAAATTTTTAAAAAAATTTCCAAAAAATATTCCATTAATTATTATTATTAATAAGTCTGATTTAATAAATAAAGATTTTAATATAAAAAAATATAAACAATATACTATTATTATATTATCTGCTAAATCTTCTAAAGATATTAATTTATTAAAAAATTTTTTAAAAAAAAATATACTAAATTCTAATAATTTAGAAGGAGTTTTTTTAGCAAGACAAAGACATATTTCTTTAATAAAAAAATCTTTTAATTGTTTAAAAAATATAGAAAATAAATTCAAAAAAAATATAGAAATTGAATTTTTATCTGAAGAATTAAAAATTGCACAAAAATATTTAAATAAAATTACTGGAAAATTTACTTCAGATAATTTATTAAAAGAAATTTTTTCTAAATTTTGTATTGGAAAATAATTTTATAAAATTTATTTAGAAGACATTTTTAATATTTGTTCTTTAGTTTGATTTTGTATCCATATCATTCTTAACATTATTAAAATAGCTGAAGATGTAAGTCCTATAATAAATCCTATCCAAAAACCACTAGGACCCATAGCTGGACAAATAATATTTGTTAATGCTAATATATATCCAAATGGAAGTCCTAAAAGCCAATAAGATGAAAAAGTAATATAAAATATTGATTTAGTATCTTTATATCCTCTTAAAATTCCATTTCCTATTACTTGCACAGAATCTGATAATTGATATAATGCAGCTAATAACATTAAATGAGAAGCAACAGAAACAACTTCTGGTGTATTATTATATAATAATGCAATTTTTTTTCTCATGATTGCAGTAAATAAAGCTGTACAACATGATAATATTATACCTATAAATAAAGTTGTATGTGCACTTATATGTGCTTCTTCTACTTTTTTTTCTCCTAAACGAAATCCTACTCTAATAGTAGCTGATACTCCAATAGATAAAGGAAGAACAAACATTAATGAACTAAAATTCAGTGCTATTTGATGCCCAGCTACTTCAATTATTCCCAAAGGAGCAATTAATAAAGCTACAAGAGCAAAAAGAGTTACTTCAAAAAATAAAGATAATGCAACAGGAAATCCTAATGATAATAAACGTTTTATAATAATCCAATTTGGTTTAAAAGGAATATTATCAACATATAAATCAGAAAAATATTTTGATTTTTTAGTATAAAATTTCAATAATAAAAACATTATCCAATGTACTGAAGCTGTAGAAATTCCACATCCAACTCCACCAAAAGCATATGTACCAAATTTTCCATAAATTAATATATAATTTATAGAAATATTAATAATAAAACCAAAAAAACCTATTAACATTCCAGGTTTTGTTTGTGATAAACCTTCACATTGAGATCTTAAAACTTGAAAAAAAAGATATCCTGGAGTACCCCATAATAAATATCTTAAAAATAAAATTGCTTTTTTAGACAATTCCTCTTCTATATCTGGCATATAACCTATAATAAATCTACTATTATATAGTAATATCATAATTATAATAGATATACCAATAGATATTATAAAACCTTGTTTTATTTGATTATTAATATATTTTCTTTTATTTGATCCATGCAATTGTGCAATAACTGGAGTTAAAGCCATAATTAAACCATGACCAAAAAGTATCATAGGAAGCCATATAGAAGTACCAACTGCAATTGCAGCCATATCAATTGCACTTACTGATCCAGACATAATTGTATCTACAACTCCCATTGCAGTTTGAGAAAATTGAGAAAAAATTACTGGAATCGCTAAAGAAAGTATTATTTGCGTTTCCTTAAAATATTTTTTCACATTTTTCATTATTAATTACCATTTATATTTAAATATTAATAAATTTATAAAAAATTTTATATTTTAAAAATTTTATTTTTAAAAAAAAATATATATGATTAAATATATATATTTATAAAATAAATTATATCATATATTATATAAATATGTTTAAAAATTGTTTTCATAAAATTTAATTAATTTTTTTATTAAAAAAATATAAGGAATAATATGTTTACAGGAATCATTCAATCAACTAGTAAAATTATTTCAATAAAAAATAAAAAAAATTTTTCTTCATATGAAATTAATATAAAAAAATTTTTATTAAAAAAATTATCTATTGGTGCTTCTATATCAAATAATGGATGTTGTTTAACAGTAACTAATATAAAAGATAAAATTATTAGTTTTGATTTAACAAAAGAAACTTTAACTTTAACAAATTTAGGATTATTAAAAATTGGAGATTTTGTAAATATAGAAAGATCTGCAAAAATTGGAGAAGAAATTGGAGGACATTTATTATCTGGACATATAATTTGTACAGCAATAATAAATAAAATTTTAAATAAAAATAATAATTATATTATATGGTTTAACATTTCTCAAAAAAATATATGTAAATATATTTATTATAAAGGATATATTAGTATAGATGGAATTAGTTTAACAATTAATAATATAAAAAAATCATTATTTTCTGTTTGTTTAATTCCTGAAACTTTAAGAACAACGACATTAGGTAAAAAAAAATGTGGAGATAAAGTTAATATTGAAATAGATTTACAAACTCAAATAATTGTTGATACAGTAGAAAAATTCATTTTATTAAAAAAAAATACTTAAAATAAAATATTTTAAATAAATATTTAAAAAAATTTAATTAAAAAATTAATAATTTTATAATTATAAAATTATTAAAATATTTTTTTATAAAAATTTAATTATAAATTAATTAATTGTTATTAAATAATATTTTTTAAAATTTTATTAAAAATATATTTAAATAATTATTATTTTATAATATATTTAATTAATAAAATTATTATTTTTTTAAATATATAATTTAATTATATATATAATATATAAAATTCATATAAATATATATTATATATAATATTTATATTTAAAATAAAAATAATATAATAAAAAAAATTATTATAATAGGTAAAAATATTCCTAATATTGGAGAAATGTTATAAAATAATATTATATATTCAATTATATGAGTTATTATATAAAATAAAAATCCAAAAAAAATTCCAATAAAAATTCTTATATAAATTTTTTTTTTAACAAAAATAGATCCAATAATAAAAAAAATGTCCATTAATACCATTATAAATATATAAATAGGTGAAAAAATTTTATTCCACATATGTATTTGATATTGAATAGAATTTTGTTTATCTTTATTAAGATATTTTATATAATTATACAATTGATAAATAGAAAGAGATTCTGGTTTTAATAAAACTATATTTAATTTTTTAGAAGTAATTGAAGTTTTTATTTTTTTTAAAAAATATTTTTTATAATAAATTTTTTTTTTATTATTAAATATATATTCTGTAACTTCTGATAAATTCCATATTTTATTAAAAATAATTGCACTTTTCGCATTATATATTCGTATTATTTTTTTATATAAATTTAATTCATATATATGAATATCTCTAAGTTTATTCTTTTCTATTATTTTTTTTATAAAAATAAATTTATTTTTATCTTTAATCCATACACCATCTTTAATAGAAATTATAGAATTGTTATACATCATTTTAGTTCTATATTTTCTTGCTAATTGATCTATAGATGGTGTAATAAATTCATTAATAATCATATTAATAAATATAAGAGGAATAATTACTTTCATAATAGAACGAATTATTTGTATACGACTAAAACCTAATGTTTGCATAATTATTAATTCATTTTTTTTAATAAGAAATCCTAATCCAAACATTGTTGAAATCATAATTGACATTGGAAAAAATATTTGAATATCTTTTGGAATACTTAAAATAGTATATAATCCTGCAGAACTAATAAAATATTTTCCTTTTCCTATTTGTTTTAATTGTTCAATAAATTTAATAATTCCAGATAAAAAAATTAGTACAGATAGTATTATTAAATTAATTTTTAATATTATAGAACATATATATTTTTCTAAAATTAAAAACATAATTAATTTATTTTTTTAAAATTTTTAATATTTTTTTTAAAAAAAATAACTCCATAAATGTTATAAATTAATATAATTAAAAAATATATTATATTAATAATCCAAATTTTTATAATTGGATTATATTTATTTCTAATACCATTAGAATAAAAAGATGATTGTATTATAAAAAATATAAAGTATAAAAATATTAATATTATATTATGTATAATTTTTTTAGAATTATTTTCTTTTAAAGAAACTGGAATAACTAACATTCCCATAATTAAAATTGATAATATTAAAGTAATTCTCCAATTTAATTCTGTTAATATTCTTATATTATTATTACTATTATTCCATAAATTATAAAAATTCATTTGTTTAATATTATTATTTTTTTTATTCATTTTTTTATAATCAAGAAATATAATATATTTTTTAAAATATATAATATAAAAATTTTTAAATTTAGATGATTTTTTATATAATTTACCATTATAAAATATTAAAAATTTTATATTATTAGATTTTTTACATATTTTTATATTTTTAGATATAATTATAAAAGGAAAATTTTTTTTATAATTTTTTATTTGAGCAAAAAAAACATTTTTAAAACAATTATTTTTTATATTATTAATAAATAAAACAGAATTTTTATTTTTTAATGATTGAAATCTACCTCCTATAAAATTATTAATATCAAAATTTAATTTATAATTTAATAAAATTTTATTTTGATAAAAATTTGATAAAGGTGATAATAAATCTAAATTAATTATTTCTAATATAGTAGTAAAAAAAATCAATATTAAAATTGAATAAACAATAATTTTTTTTCCTAAACCACAAGCATAAATAATTATTATTTCATTTTCAGAATACAATTTATTAAAAGTTATTAATATTCCAAGTAATAAACTAAAAGGAAGTATTAATTGAGATATTTCTGGAATATTTAAACTTAATAAAAAAAAAATTATATGAATAGGTATTTCATTATCTACAATTGAACCAAGAATTTTTAATAATTTTTGACAAAAAAATATTACTAAAAGAATGCTAAATATAATACATTGGTTTTTAAATGTTTCTCGTACTAAATATTTAATAATAATCAAAATTATACCTATTTATATTAAAAATAATATATATTTAATTTTTTTAAAAAAAATATATTATATATAATTTTAATATTTTTTATATATAAAAATATTATCTTGACAGAATATATCTATTGGTTTAAATTAATTTTTGTTAAATTAAATAAGTATTTAAAATTTTTTAATTATTTTTTTATAAAAAAATATATTTATTACTTTTAATAAAAATTATTCATTTCATGAAAAATTTTATATCCTTTCAATAAAAAATTAATTATTTATAAAATATAAAAATATTTTAAAAATTTATATAATTAATTAAAAATTAATATTTTAAATAATTAAGTTTTTGTTTACAATAAATTAAATTTTTTAAAAAATTTAATTATTTATTTATAAACTTATTTTTGTGATTTTTTAATAATATGAAAAAAAAATATAATCCAAAATATATAGAATATTCTATTTATAAAAAATGGAAAAAATATGGTTTTTTTAAACCAAATAATAATATTAATAAAAAAAATTATTGTATTATAATGCCTCCTCCAAATATAACTGGAAGTTTACATTTAGGACATGCCTTTCAACATACTATAATGGATATTTTAATAAGATATAATAGAATGAAAGGAAAAAATACATTATGGCAATCAGGATTAGATCATGCGGGTATTGCAACACAAATGATTGTAGAAAAAAAAATTTTATCTGAAGAAAATAAAAATAGAAAAGATTTTAATCGTGAAGAATTAATTAATAAAATTTGGCAATGGAAAAAATATGCAAGTAAATTAATTTATTATCAAATGAAAAGATTAGGTAATTCTATAGATTATAATAAAAAAAGATTTACTATGGATAAAGATTTTTCTTATTCTGTTAAAAAAACATTTATAAAACTTTATAAAAAAAATTTAATTTATAAAAAAAAAAGATTAGTTAATTGGGATATAAGTTTAAAAACTGCAATATCTGATTTAGAAGTAGAAAATAAAGAATTAAAAGGATGGATGTGGTATTTAAAATATCCATTAGAAAAAAATCTTTATACAAAAGATAAATTAAATTATTTAGTAATAGCTACAACTAGACCAGAAACTATTTTAGGTGATGTTGCAGTAGCAGTTAATCCTAATGATAATCGTTATAAAAATTTAATAGGAAAAAAAGTAATTATTCCATTAATAAATAAAAAAATACCCATAATTTCAGATAATTATGCAGATATTAATAAAGGTACTGGATGTGTTAAAATTACACCAGCACATGATTTTAATGATTATGAAATTAGTCAAAAACATAATTTACCTATGATATCTATATTTACTATAGATGGTAATATTAGAAATATACCAAAAATGTTTAATTCAAAAGGAATTTTAGATTCTAATTTAAAATATAAAATTCCTAATTTTCTTTCTGGATTAAATAGATTTAAAGCAAGAAATAAAATTATTAAAAAATTAAAAGAAATTAATTTATTAGAAAAAAAAATACAAAGTAATATTATGGTCCCATATGGTGATAGAAGTAATTCTATAATTGAACCCATGTTAAGTGATCAATGGTATTTAAAAACAAAATCATTATCAAAATTAGCTATTGAAGTAGTTAAAAATAATAAAATTAATTTTATTCCGAATAAATATAAAAAAATTTATTTTCAATGGATGAATAATATAAAAGATTGGTGTATTTCTCGTCAATTATGGTGGGGACATAGAATACCAGCATGGAATGATATTAAAGGAAATGTATATGTGGGATTTAATGAATTAGAAATTAGAAAAAAATATAAAATTAATAAAAATGTTATTCTCATACAAGATGAAGATGTATTAGATACTTGGTTTTCTTCTGGAATATGGTCTATTGCATCTCTTGGTTGGCCAAAAAAATCTAAATATTTTAATTCTTTTTATCCAACTAACGTTATAGTTAGTGGATTTGATATTATATTTTTTTGGATATCTAGAATGATTATGTTAAGTATATATTTAAATAAAAATAATAAAAAAAAAGTACAAATTCCTTTTAAAAATGTATTTATTACAGGTTTAATTCGTGATGAAAAAGGAGAAAAAATGTCAAAAACTAAAGGAAATGTTATAGATCCTTTAGATATGATTGATGGAATTTCTTTAAAAGATCTTATTTTAAAAAGAACTAATTATATGATGAAACCTACATTAGAAAATAAAATACGTCAACAAACTATTAAAAAATTTCCTAATGGAATTAAAGAATATGGAACAGATGCATTAAGATTTACTTTAACTACTTTAGCATGTACAGGTAAAGATATTAAATGGGACATGAATAGATTAGAAGGATATAAAAATTTTTGTAATAAAATTTGGAATGCTAGTTTATTTATATTAAATATTTTAAAAAATCAAAATAATTTTAAATATTCAAAAATAAATAAATTATCTTTAATAGATAAATGGATATTAATAGAACATAATAAATTAATAAAAGATTTTAGAAATGAAATTGATAATTATAGATTTGATTTAGCTGCAAATATTTTATATAATTTTATATGGAATAAATTTTGTAATAAATATTTAGAATATAGTAAATTAATTTTAAAACAAAATAAAAAAAAATATATAAATAATAGTATATATAATACATTTTTAAATGTTTTTGAATCTTTATTAAGATTATCTCATCCTATTATTCCATTTATTACAGAATTTATATGGAAAAAAATAAAATCTTATATGTACATTACAGGAAATAATATTTTTTTAGAAAAATATCCAAAATATTCTAATAAATTAAAAAATAAAAAAATTTTAAAAAATTTTTATTATATTCAAAAAATTATAGATTCAATACGTAAAATAAGAAAAAAAATTCAAATTTCTTTTAAAATAAAAATAAAATTAATAGTAAAAAATTATACAAAAGATATTTATGATATTATAAATAATAATATAAATATAATATTATGTATTTGTAATATAAAAAAAATAATTTTTTTAGAAAAAAATATAATAGAACCAGCATGTATTTTAGAATCAATAAAAAATACTGATTTACTTGTACCAATAAAAAAATTAATAAATAAAAATATTGAACTTAATCGTATAAACAAAGAAATAAATTATATTAATAATAAAATATCTATAATAAAAAATAAATTTTTAGAAAAACATTTTATTAAAAAAATTAATAAAAATTTTTTTAAAAAAGAAAAATATAAATTAAAAAAATATATTTTTACAAAAAAAAAATTAAAAAAATATAAATTAATTATATTAAATTTATAATTTTTAAAAAAAAATTAAAAAATATATTAAAAATATTTTTAATTTATTAAGTATTTATTAAAAATAAGTTTTTATTAAAATAATTTATATAAAATATTATTATGAATTTTAAAAAATTTATTCAAAATTTAAATAAACCTCAAAAGGAAGCCGTAACAACTTCTTCTAAAAATATACTTATATTAGCTGGAGCAGGGAGTGGAAAAACTAGAGTTTTAATATATAGAATTGCATGGCTTTTATTAAAAAAAAAAATATCACCTAAATCTATTATAGCAGTAACATTTACAAATAAAGCTGTTAATGAAATAAAAAATAGAATAAAAAAATTATTAGGATATGATAAAAAAGAAATGTGGATAGGAACATTTCATGGATTATCCTATAGAATTTTAAAAACTTATTATAAAGAAGCGAATTTAAATAAATATTTTCAAATAATTAGTCAAGAAGAACAATTAAAATTAATAAAAAAAATTATGTGCGATTTAAATATTAATGAAAAAAAATATTCTTATCGTCATGTAATTAATTATATTAATAAACAAAAAAATTTAGGAATAAGACCAAAAGATATATTATTTAATAATTCTTCAGAACATGTATGGTATAAAATATATAATTCTTATCAAAAATTTTGCAATATTTCTGGATTAATAGATTTTTCTGAATTAATTTTACGTATTTATGAATTATGGAAAAATAAACCTTATATATTAAAAAATTATCATAAAAAATTTAAATATTTATTAATAGATGAATTTCAAGATACTAATTCAATTCAATATTCATGGATTAAAATGATATCTAATAAAAATACTAATACAATGATTGTTGGTGATGACGATCAATCTATATATGGATGGAGAGGAGCTAGACCAGATAATATAAATAATATTGTTAAAGATTTTTCAAAATTAAAAATAATTAGATTAGAACAAAATTATAGATCAACAAATTATATTATTCAAGCTGCTAATAATTTAATATCAAATAATAAAAGTCGTTTTAAAAAAAAATTATGGACAAATAGTAATAATGGAGAATTAATTTCTGTATATTGTGCATCTAATGAAATAGAAGAAGCTAAATTTGTAGCAAATTCTATTAAAAATAGCAAAAAATCTGGAAAAAATTTAAATAATTTTGCAATTCTTTATAGAAAAAATTTGCAATCAAGAATTATAGAAGAAATTTTATTTAAAAAAAAATTATCATATAATATATATGGAGGAATAAGTTTTTTTGATAGAAAAGAAATAAAAGATTCATCTGCTTATTTACGTTTAATTGTTAATAGAAATGATAATTATGCATTTGAAAGAATAATTAATACTCCTTCAAGAGGTATAGGTAAAAATACATTAAATTTAATTAAAAAAATATCAAATAAATATAATTTAACATTTTGGGATTCTAGTAAAATAATTTTATCAAAAAAATTAATTTTAAAAAAAACGTTTTCTTCATTATATAATTTTATTAAATTAATAAATCATTTAGATAAAAAAACATTAAATATACCACTTCATATTAAAGTAAAAAAAATTATTAAAGGTTCTGGTTTATGGGATTTTTATTATAAAAAAAATGAAATTATTGGAAATGAAAAAATAGATAACATAAAAGAATTTATTAATTCAACTTATGAATATAATTATATTTCAGATAAAATAGATCCTATACAATTATTTTTATCAAATTCCATATTAAATGATATAAATCGTGATAAAAAAAATTCTCAAGATTCAATAAAATTAATGACTTTACATTCTGCTAAAGGATTAGAATTTAAAGAAGTTTTTATTATTGGTATGGAAGAGGGAATTTTTCCTTCAGAAACTTTTATAAATAAAAATGAAAATATAGAAGAAGAAAGAAGATTAGCTTATGTTGGAATAACTAGAGCTATGAAAAAATTAACAATAACTTATTCTATTTATAGAAATGTATATGGAAAAAAAAATTTCCAAAAACCCTCTAGATTTATTAATGAATTACCAAAAAAATATTTAAAAAATATAAATATATCTTATAAAAAATGTGTTTATTTAAAAAATAAAAAAATAAATATATATAATAATGAAAAAAATAATAAATTTAAAATAGGATCAAAAATTAATCATTCTATTTTTGGTAATGGTTTTTTAATTCAAAAAGAAAATCGTGGAAATAATATATACTTAAAAATTTCTTTTAAAGAATATGGAATAAAATGGATTTTATCAACTTATGTAAATATTTTAAATTTTTAAAAAAAAATAAAATATTTAATAATATTAACTTTTTATAAAATTTTAAATATTTATATTTTATTAGTATATAATATATACTATTAAATTTATTTAAAAATAAAATATAAATTTTATTATAAATAAATTTTTTATAAAATAAATTATTTTTAATTTTTGGAAAAATGAAATGTATGATTAATGCATTTAAATTAAATAAAAAAAAATTATTAAAATTAACTTCTATTAAATATGATTTTTTAAAAAAATCTTTATGGATAGATCTTATTAAACCTAGTAATAAAGAAAGAGAAAAAATAAATATTACATTAGGACAAAAATTAACTACTAGTTTTGAACTAGAAAATATAGAATCTTCTGCAAGATTTTTTGAAGATTCAGAAGGATTGCATATTCATTCATTATTTTTTTATTCAGATTCTTCTGTGCATTTTGGTAATTCTACTGTTGCTTTTACAATAAGTAAAAATATATTATATACTTTAAGAGAAAGAGAATTACCAACATTCAGTATTTATCAATTAAAAAATGAATCTTTAATAGATGGAAATGCATATGAAATATTTCTTAATATATTTGAAATTAAAATAGAACAACTTGCTGATAAAATAGAAAACTTATATAATTCGTTAGAATCATTAAGTATATTTATTATGAATGGAACTAATACACAAGAAAATTATAATAAAGCATTATCAAAATTATCTGTTTTAGAAGATATTAGTTGGAAAGTTAGATTATGTTTAGTAGATACACAAAGAGCTATTAAATTTATTATTCGTAAATCTAAGTTACCAACTTCTTATCATAAACTTTCTAAAGAAATATTAAGAGATGTTGAATCATTATTATCACATAATGAATCTTTATTACAAAAATTTAATTTTTTAATGCAATCAGCTATGGGATTTATAAATATAGAGCAAAGTCGTATAATTAAAATATTTTCTGTAGTTTCAGTAATATTTTTACCTCCTACTCTTATTGCTTCAAGTTATGGAATGAACTTTAAGTTTATACCAGAACTTAATTGGATTTTAGGATATCCATTTGCTATTATTCTTATGATTTTTACTGGATTATTACCTTATTTATATTTTAAAATAAAAAAATGGTTATAGTTTTTATATAAATTTAAAAATTTATATAAAAAATAAATAAATTTCTTTATAAATATTATTTTTATTAAAAAATAATATTTATAAATTTTTTTAAAAATTTTATTTATTTAATAATTTATATGATTTATATAAAATATTTTTTAAATTTAATCCAAATTCTTCATAAATTTCTTGAAAAGGAGCAGATTTTCCAAATCTATCAATTCCAATAACATAACCATCTAATCCTACATATTTATACCAAAAATCAGATGAACCAGCTTCTATAGAAATACGTTTTTTAATATTAGGTGGAAGAACTAAATTTTTATATTTTATATCTTGCATATCAAAAATTTGAGTAGAAGGAAAAGATACAACTCTAACATTATATCCTTCATTTTTTAAAATTTTATATGCTTTAACGGCTAATTCAACTTCTGATCCTGTAGATATAAAAATTATATCTGGAATATTTTTACAATCTTTTAATATATATCCACCTTTATAAATATTTAATAAAGTGTTATTGGATCTTTTTTGATGAGAAGTAATTTGTCTTGAAAATATTAAAGCTGTTGGATTATTAGATTTAATTGCTTCTTTCCAAGCTATGGCTGTTTCAACTTGATCACAAGGTCTCCATGTAACAATATTTGGTATAATTCTTAAACTAGATATTTGTTCTATTGGTTGATGTGTAGGACCATCTTCTCCTAATCCTATAGAATCATGAGTATAAATCATAATATGTTTTAATTTCATTAAAGATGACATACGTACTGCATTACGAGCATATTCCATAAATACTAAAAAAGTAGATGTATATGGTATAAAACCATTATAAGCAGAAATTCCATTAGCAATTGCAGTCATAGCAAATTCTCTAACTCCATAATGTATATAATTTCCTTCTGGAAATTTTGCTATAGATTTAGATGTTGATGAAAATGTTAAATTACTTGGAGTTAAATCTGCTGAACCTCCAATAAGTTCTGGAAAAATTTTAGAAAAAAAGTTTAAAGATTTTTGTGAAGCATGTCTAGTAGAAATATTTAAAAATTCTTTTTGTAATTTTTTTATAAATTTATTAGTTTTAATTTCCCAATTATTTGGTAAATCTCCTATAATTCTACGTTTAAATTCTTTTGATAATTTAGGATATATTTTTTTATATTCTTTATATTTTATTTTCCATAAATTTTCTTTATTTTGCCCACATTTTGATGCATTCCAAGCATGTAATATATTATTTGGAATAATAAATTTAGAATAATTCCAATTAAGATTTTTTCTTATAAGTTTTATTTCTTCTTTACCCAAAGGAGATCCATGAGATTCATGAGTATTAGATTTATTAGGAGATCCAAAAGCAATTATAGTTTTACATATTATTAATGAAGGTTTATTTGATATTTTAATAGAATTTTTAATAGCTTTACTAATAGATAAACTATCATGTCCATCTACATTAGATATTACATGCCAACCATATGATTCAAAACGCATTTTTGTATTATCATTAAACCATTCTTTAACATTACCGTCTATAGATATACCATTATCATCATAAAATGCTATTAATTTTCCAAGCTTTAATGTACCTGCTAAGGAAGCTGCTTCATGAGAAATTCCTTCCATCATACATCCATCACCAAGAAAAACATAAGTTTTATGATTAATTATTTCATAGTTTGGTTTATTAAATTGTGCAGATAATGTTTTTTCTGCAATTGCAAATCCTACAGCATTAGCAAATCCTTGACCTAATGGACCAGTAGTTATTTCTATTCCTAATTTTTTATTAAATTCAGGATGTCCAGGAGTTTTCGAATTAAATTGACGAAATTTTTTAATATCTTTTATAGAAATATTATATCCAGTAAGATATAATATACTATATAATAACATTGATGCATGACCATTAGATAAAACAAATCTATCTCTATTAATCCATTTAGGATTATTAGGATTATGATTCATATAATCTCGCCATAAAACTTCTGCTATATCAGCCATTCCCATAGGGGCTCCTGGATGTCCAGAATTAGATTTTTGTATAGCATCAATAGTTAATATTCTAATAGTATCAGCAAGAATTTTTTTAGAAATCATTTATATTTCTCCAATTTTTATGTTATAAATAAATATTTATAATTTTAATTATAAAATTATTTATAATATAAATATATATTTTATATTTTAATTTTTTAATAAAAATTTTTTATAAAATTATATTAATATTTAATAAATTAAATTTTATTTTATATATAAATTTATATTTTTATTATAAATAATTAAAATATTATAAATTTAATTAATAACTTTAATTTAAAAATTTTAAAAACTTAATATACGAGATATAAATATGTTTATAGTAATTTTTGGTCAAAATGAATGTCCATATTGTATTTATGCTAAAATTTTAGCTAAAAAATTAGTAAAAGAAAAAAAATTTAGTTATAAATTTATTGATATAAAAAAAAAAAAAATATCTAAAAATGATTTATCTAAAACTATTGGTAAAATAATTAATACTGTTCCACAAATTTTTATTAATAAAAAATATATAGGAGGTTTTGAAGATTTTAAAAAATATATAAAAAATAATATATAAATTTTTTAAATTTATTAAAATTTTAATTCTGTTTTTACATAAGAATAATATATAGGAGCTGCTATTAATCCACTTAAACCAAAAATTTCTTTAAAAATAATCATAATTAATAAAAGTTCCCATGATTTTGAATTAATTTTATTTCCAATTATTTTAACATTTAAAAAATATTCTAATTTATGAATAAAAATTAAATAAATTAACATAATAAAACTTACTTTAACAGATGTATATAAAGATATAAATATAATAATAATATTAGAAATAATATTTCCAATAATTGGTATTAATCCAAAAATAAAAGTTATTAAAATTAAAAAATTTTTATAAATTAAATTTATTCCAAAAATTGGAAAAAATACTATTATAATAATAGATGTTAATAAAGTATTAATGATAGATATTTTAATTTGAGATATAATAACATTTTTAAATGCAATAGATAAATTATTTAATCTTTTTAAACATTGTATTTTTAAATAATTATTTGAATTATAATTTATATTAGTAGATATTATTAATCCAATAATAAAACCTATAAATATATTAAATATTATATGAAAAAAATTTTGTATAAAATATTTAGTATTATATATATTTTTTTTTATTAAAAATAAAAAATATTTTTTTAAAATATAAACTTCTTTTAAATATATATTAGGTATATTATATATAATTTTTTCATATATATAAGATAAAAAATTATCTATATTTTTTATTTTAATAAATTTAATTAAATTAATATAAATAAATATTTTATATATTAATAATATAATAATTATTAAAAAAATTAAAATAATAATAAATATTATAATGTATCTAGATATTTTTTTATTAATTAATGGTTCAAGAAAACGAGAAAATAAAATAATAAATTCATATGTTAAAAATCCAGAAATAAAACAAGGAAATAAATTTAAAATAAATATTAAAATCATAAAAATTGTTATTAATAAATAAGAAATAATTCTTATTTGAAAATGATTAAAAAACATTTGTTATCCTTTTAATAAGAATTAAATATTTAATTTTTAAATTAATTTATTTATAAAACTTTTTTAAAAATTTATATAAAAATATTTATAATTTTATAATTTATTTATATAAAAAATATTAAAAATTAAATAATTATTAAATATTTTTATTTAAAAAATATAATTTTTATATTAAAAACTTTTAAAATAAAATAATAATATTTGTATTATATAAAATTATATATAAAATATAATATTATAAAATTTTAATTAAAATTTTTTATATTTTTTTTTTAATAAAAAAATTAATTAATATTAATTTTTTGTTTTTAATATAATATTTAAATTTTTTATATTTTTTTATTTTAATTAAAATAAAAAAAATATTTAAAAAATATAAAATTAATTAAAAATTATATATACAAAAAAAATCGTAAAAATAATTATGATATGATAATTATTTATTTTATAATAAAATTTATAATAATTATTTTTAATTAAAAAATATTTTATAATTATATTATTTAAATAATTAAATTTAATTTAAAATAATTTATTAATAAATAAAAAAATAAAATAAATATTTTTAATAATTTATTAAAAATTTATAAAAAAATAAAAAATTATAATAAATTATTTTTTTTTAAAAAATTATTATATATTTTATAATTATATATATCTTAATACTTTAATTTTTATAAAATTTATTTATATTTTTTATAAAAATTTAATAAAATTATAATTATTAAAATTTTATATATAATTTTAATTAAAAAATATATTATAAAATAATAATTAATAAAATTTTATTAAAAATTGTTAAAAAGTTAAAATTTATTTAAAAAAATATTTTAAACTTTAAAAAATTAAAGGAAAAAAATGAAAAACGATAAAATTTATTTAACTCGCGCTATAGAGTTAGCAAAAAAAGGTCGTTTTACTACTTCACCTAATCCTATGGTAGGATGTGTTATTGTTAATAATAATAAAATTGTTGGTGAAGGATATCATTTTTATCCTGGAGAAAATCATGCAGAAATAAATGCATTAAAAATGTCTAATAAATTATCTATTGGAGCTACTGCTTATATTAACCTTGAACCATGTTTTCATTATGGAAAAACTCCACCTTGTGTACAAGCTTTAGTATCTTCTGGTATATCTAGAGTTGTTTTTTCAATTTTAGATCCTAATCCAAAAGTATCTGGAAAAAGTTTTAATTATTTAAAAAAAATAGGAATAGATGTATCATATGGTTTAATGAAAGAAGAATCAGAAGATTTAAATAAATTTTTTATAAAAAAAATGACTACTGGATTTCCATGGATAAGTTTAAAATTAGCAACATCTTTAGATGGAAGAATTGCATTAAAAAATGGATCAAGTAAATGGATTACTTCTACAGAATCTAGAAATGATGTACAATTATATAGAGCAAAAAATGATGCAATTTTATCTACTTCATCAACAATTATTAAAGATAATCCATTACTTACAGTAAGAAAAAATTCTTTACCATTAAAAATTCAAAAATTATATAAAAATTCTTTTTTTAAACAACCTATTAGAATTATTATTGATAGTTCTAATAGAATAAATCCAAAATATAAAATTTTTAAAAATTATGGAAAAATATTATTAATTCATCTTTTATTAGATAATCATAAATGGTTAAGAAATGTAAAACAAATAATAATTCCTAAATATGTTAAAAATAAAAATTTTAATTATATTGATATAATATATTTATTTAAATATCTTGGATCTAAAAATATTAATAGTGTTTGGATAGAATCAGGATCAAATTTTGCTGGTAATTTAATAAAATTAAAAATAATAGATGAATTAATTTTATATCAATCACCTAAATTATTAGGTAGTGATTCTTATCCATTATTTAAAATAAAAGGATTATTAAATATAAATAAAGCTCCTAAATTTAATATTATTAATTTTAAAAAAATAGGGGAAGATATAAGATTTAAATTAAAACCAATATATAAAAAATAATTAAATAAAAATAAAAAATTTAAAAATAAAGGATAAATAATGAAAATTATTGAAGGAAAAATTTTATCTCCAAAATCAAAAATAGCAATTGTAGTTTCAAGATTTAATAAATCTATTAATAATAATTTACTTGATGGAGCATTAAATACTTTAAAAAGAGTTGGACAAGTTAAAGATGATAATATTACTATTGTATGGGTTCCTGGAGCTTATGAAATTCCATTAATTGTTAATATTCTAAGTTTAAAAAAATTTGATGCTATTATAGCATTAGCTACTATTATTAAAGGAAATACATCACATTTTGAATTTATTTCTAGTTCATGTAGTTCAGAAATATCTTCTATATCAATAAAAAATTCATTACCTATAATATTTGGAATATTAACTACTAATAATATTGAACAAGCAATAGAACGTTCAGGAACAAAATTAGGAAATAAAGGAATAGATGCAGCATTAAGTGCATTAGAATCTATTAATATTATTAAATACATAAAAAATATATAATTTTATATAAGGAAAAAAATATATTGAATTTATCTCCTCGTCATCAAGCAAGAAAAAAAGCTGTACAAGCTCTTTATGCATTAGAGGTATCCAAAAATGATATATATTCTATTGAAAATTTTTTTCTAAAAAAAAAAAATATGAAATATGTTGATATTAATTATTTTAGTGAATTATATTTAAAAGTAGCTTTTAACTTTAAATTTTTAGATAAACTTATGATTCCGTATTTATCTCGTCCTATAGAAAATATAGGATACATAGAATCTGCAATATTACGTATTGCATTATATGAACTTTGTAAAAAAAAGGAAATACCATATAAGGTTATCATAAATGAAGCAATAAAACTTACAAAATCTTTTGGTCCAACTGAAAGTTATAAATTTGTAAATGCTGTATTAGACAAAGTTTGTAAAAAAATAAGATTTAAATAAAAAATTTATTTAAAAAAATGATTAAATTTTAAAATTATATATAATATTATTATTAATAATATTAAATTATATTTTTTTTATAAAAATGTTAAATTTTTAATTTATTTTTATTAATTTTTTTTATTTTTATAAATTAATAAAAAAATAAAAATTATTTTAATTATAAAAAATTTTAAATATAAATATTTTTATATAATTTTATTATTTTAATATTTAAATTTTTATTTAAAATAAAAATATTTATATTAATTGATATTTTAATTTTTTTAAAAAAATATTATTAAATTTTTATAAAAATTTAAATATTTATTTATATAAAAAATATATTTTTATATAAATAAATATTTAATAAAATTTTAAATAATTTTTAAAATTAAAATTTTTTATATAATAAAATTTTAATATTTATTAAAATTTTATTATATAAAATACTATAAAAATATTTTTTATTGAAGGTGTTTAAATTAAAATGTTTGAAATTTTATCTAATCAATTAATTAAATCTTTTAAAAAAATAAGAGATTATGGAAGGTTAACAGAAAAAAATATTAAAAATACATTACATGAAATAAAAATAGCATTATTAAATGCTGATGTTTCAATTTTTGTTATAAAACATTTAATATTTTGTATAAAAAAAAAAGCATTAGGAAAAAAAATTAATAAAAGTTTTACTCCAGGTCAAGAATTAATTAAAATAGTTTTTTATGAATTAATTAATTTAATGGAAGATTGTAAAAATAATTTAAATTTATTTCATAAAATTCCATCAATAATATTAGTAGTAGGTTTACAAGGAGTTGGAAAAACTACTTTTGTTAACAAATTAAGTAAATTTATTGTTAAAAATAAAAAAAAAAAAGTTTTAGTAGTTTCTACAGATATTTATAGACCAGCAGCTATTAAACAATTAGAAATTTTATCAAAAAATACAAATATAGATTTTTTTATATCAAATAATAAACAAAATCCCATTGATATAATAAAAAAAGCAATTGTATTTTCTAAAAAAAATTTTTATGAAGTATTAATTATTGATACTGCTGGAAGATTACATACAAATAATTCTATGATGAAAGAATTATCTAATATTTATAAAATTTCTAAACCAAATGAAACATTATTAGTTGTAGATGGAATGACTGGTCAAGATGCTATTAATAGCACAAAAATATTTAATAAATATATTGAAATAACAGGAATAACACTTACAAAAATGGATGGAGATGCAAGAGGTGGAGCAGCTCTTTCTATGAAATATGTTACAAATAAACCTATTAAGTTTATTTCTTATGGTGAAGATTATTCTAGTTTAGAAGTTTTTAATGCAAAAAAAATAGCTAAACGTATTTTAGATATGAATGATACTTTATCATTAATTAATGATATAGAAAAAAATATTAATATAAATAAAATAAAATTATTAAAAAATAAAATAAAAAAAGGAAATAATTTTTCTATTACAGAATTTCTTGATCAAATAAAACAAATAAAAAATGTAGGAAATATAAAAAAAATTTTTAAAAGAATACCTAATTTTAAAAATTTATATAAAAATATGAATTCTTCTTTAATTGATGATAAAATGATTATTTATGCAGAATCTATAATAAATTCTATGACAATTGAAGAAAGAAATAAACCTAATATTATCAAAGGATCTAGAAAAAAAAGAATTGCATATGGATCAGGATTAAAAATACAAGATGTTAATAAGTTTCTTAAAAATTTTGAAGAAACTAAAAGAGTTATGAAAAAAATAAAAAAAATAGGCATAATTAAAATTATGAGAAATATTGGTGGAATGATTCCTTTTAATTTTAAAAAAAAATAATTAAAATATTAATTTTATAAATAAAAAATAAAGTAAATAAATATATTTTTTTTATTATTATTTTATAATTTTAAATTTTTAATTTTAAAAATATTTTTTATGTATAAAAAATTTTTAAAAAAAGGTTATAATTATATGGTTATTATTAGATTATCTAGAGGTGGATCAAAAAAACGTCCATTTTATAAAATTATTGTAGCAGATAATAGAAGACCTAGAGATGGAAAATTTATAGAAAAAATAGGATTTTTTAATCCATTTGCATCAATAAAAGATAAAAAATTATTTTTTAATATAAAATTATTTGATAAATGGGTTAAAAATGGTGCTATTTTATCAAAAAAAACTAATAGTTTAATAAAAATTTTTAAAAAAAATATGTTTATAAATTAATTTTAAATATATATAAAATATTTTAAGAAAATATATGATAAATAAACCTATAATTATAGGTAAAATAGGATCAGTATATGGAACAAAAGGATTAATAAAAATTTTTTCTTTTATGGAAAATAAAAAAAATATATTTAATTTTAAAAAAATATGGATTAAAAAAATTAATAAATGGAATGAATTATTAATAAAATTTTGGCAAATTAAAAATAATAATTTTTTTATTTTAATTAAAGATATAAATTCTAGAGAAAAAGCTAGTATATTAACTAATAATTATATTTATATAAGCAAAAATCAATTACCTATTTTAAAAAAAAATAATTTTTATTGGTATGATTTAATAAATTTTAATGTAATAAATTCTTCTGGATATAATTTTGGAAAAATTTTTAATATTATTAATACTGGATCTAATGATATTTTAATAATAAAAAAAAATAAAAAATTTTCTTATAATAAAGAAATATTAATACCTTTTATTGAAAAAGATGTTATTAAAGAAGTTAATATAAAACTAAAAAAAATTTTTGTAAAATGGGAAAAAAATTATTAAATTTTTTTAAAAAATATAAATATTATGATTAATATTGGAATAATTAGTATATTTCCTGAAATGTTTAATGCTATTACAAAATTTGGAATTACAAAAAAAGCAATAAAAAATAAATTATTAAAATTTTATTGTTGGAATCCTCGTAAATTTACTAATTCTAAAAATTTTAATATAGATGATAGACCATATGGAGGTGGTCCAGGAATGCTTATGAAAATGGAACCATTACAAAATGCAATTAATTATGGAAAGAAAATTTTATCTGGTAATAAAAAAATAATATATTTAACTCCACAAGGTAAAAAGTTAAATTTTAATAAATTAAAAAAATTAATTAATATAAAAAATATAATATTAGTTTGTGGTAGATATGAAGGAATAGATGAAAGATTAATTATATCAGAAATTGATGAAGAAATATCAATAGGAGATTATATATTAAGTGGAGGTGAATTAGCAGCTATGATTCTTATAGATTCTATTACTAGATTTATTCCAGGAGTATTACAACATAAGTTATCTTCTGTAGAAGATTCTTTTGAAAATGGATTATTAGATTATCCAAGTTATACAAGACCACGTGTAATAAATAAAATTCATGTTCCAAATATTTTACTTAATGGAAATCATAAAAAAATTTATTATTGGAGATTAAAACAATCTTTAGGTAGAACTTGGATAAAAAGACCAGATCTTTTAAAAAAAATTAAATTAACTAATATTCAAAAAAATTTATTAAATGAATTTAAAAATGAATATTTTATTTCTTATAAAGAAAAATAATTAATTTAATAAATAAAATTAAATAAAATATATTTTTTAATAAATTTAAAAAAAAGGAAAAAAATGCAACATTTTATTGATTATATTGAAAAAAAACAAATGAAGAAAAATATACCATATTTTAGATCTGGAGATTCTTTATCAATTAAAGTATGGGTTGTAGAAGGAAATAAAAAAAGATTACAATTATTTGAAGGAATAGTTATTGCTATAAAAAATAGAGGATTAAATTCTTCATTTACAATTCGTAAAATATCTAATAATATTGGAGTAGAGAGAGTTTTTCAAACTCATTCTCCAATTATTAATGAAATAATTGTAAGTCGTCATGGAAGTGTTAGAAAATCTAAATTATATTATTTAAGAAATCTTACTGGAAAATCTGCACGAATTAAAGAAAGATTATAAATATCATAATTAATAAATTAATTAAATTTTTTATTTAAAATATTTAAATAATATTAAAAATTAATAACAAATAAATAAATTAAATAATATTAAAAAATTAAAAAATATTTTTAAAATTTAATTAAATATATAAAAATTTAATAAATATTAAATTATTTAATTTATAAATAATTAAAATTAAAATTAAATTTTAAATAAATTTTATATAAAAATATAAAAATATTATTATATTTTATATTTAGTTTAATAAAATATAATTATATATATTAAGTTTTTTATAAAAATTTATTGTAATATATAATATATTAATTTTATTATCTTATTATAAAATTTTATTAAAAAAAATTAATTTATTATTTAATCTTTATTTGTATATTATATTAAATATTTTTATATTATATTTTTTAATATATATTAAATAAAATATAATCTTATTATAAATTTAATAAAATTAAAATTAATAATATTTATATATAAAAAATATATTATTTAATAAATAAATAAAAATAATTTAAAAAATAATAATTTATATAAAAATATATTTTATTTTCAAAAAAATATTATAAATATATATAATAAATTTAAAAAAAAATTTAAGTTATTTATTAATTATTAAAAAAATAAATTAATAAATATTTTTAATAAAAAATATAAGATTTATAAAAAATTTAAATTTAAAAAATATTTAAAGCAACTATTATAAAAAATAAATTTATTATAGTAAAAAAAAGAAAACTTTAAAAAAAATTTTAAAGAAAATTTATAATAATTATATAAAAATATTAATTATAAATAATAATTTTTATTTAATTAATATGATAATTATTAAAAATTTAAAAAAATTTAATAAATAAAATTTAATTTTTATAAATATTAGTATAATATACTATATCTTATTATTTATAATAAGAATTATAAATTAATATAAAAAATAATTAACAAATTTATATAAATATTGTTTAATATAATTTTTATTAGATATAAATTTATTATATAAAAATATAAAAAGTATTATTTTTAATTAATATTTTTATATATTAAAATATATTTTTTTAAATTTAATAAATATTAAAAATATATTATAAATTAGATATTATAATAATTTAAATAAAATAAATATTTTTTTAATAATTTTTTAAAAATATTAATATTTTTTAAAACATTAAAATATATAAAAAATTTAGAAAAAAATTATTAATAAAACATTTGTTTATATATTATTATAAATAATTATTAATTATTAATAATATTAATAATTTATATAATTTATAATATATATAAATATTATTAAATAATTATTATTTAATATAAAATTATATATAAATATTATTTTTTTTAAAACCTCTTATATAAGAGGTTTATATTTTATATATAAATTATATTTAATTTTATAAATTATTTTTATAAAAAATTAAATCTTGTATAGTAACTATTGGCATATTATATTTTTTAGAAAATTTAATAATTTCTGGTGTACGAGCCATGCTTCCATCATTATTTGTTACTTCACATAATACACTAAATGGTTTCATACCTGATAAAGATACTAATTCAATTGCAGCTTCTGTATGTCCAGATCTACCTAAAATTCCATCAGGATGAGCACATAAAGGAAATACATGACCTGGACTATTAAGATCTGATGGTTTAGCATTATCTTTTATTGCTGAATTAATAGTTGTTATTCTATCTTTAGCAGATACTCCTGTAGTTACACCATAAGCTGATTCTATACTAACTGTAAATGGAGTTTTATAATGACTTGTATTATTTTTTACCATCATTGATAAACCTAATTTTTTTCTATTTTTATTAGTTAAACATAAGCAAACAATACCACTTCCATGTCTAATAGCTAATGCCATTTGTTTAACTGTCATATTTTCTGCACAAAAAACCATGTCTCCTTCATTTTCTCTATCTTCGTCATCTATAACTAAAATTCCAGATCCATTTTTTAATGCTTGAATTGCATTTTCTATACGTTCTTTAGGTAATCCAAATTTATATATTAAACTATCATTCATTATATATTTTTCCTTTTAATTATTAAATAAAAATCTAATAAATAAATTTTTTTAATTTTTTTAAAAATTTTTTATTAATATAAAAAATACATTTTAATTTTATTTTATATAAAATTATATTTTAAAAATATTTTTTAGAATATTTTAAATAAATATCTATATATTATTTTGTATATTATTAATAATAATACTTGTTGAATATCTTTTATCAAATTTAATAAGTTTAACTTTTCCTCCATATTTTAATACTTCTTTAGCTCCAGAAATTTGATTTATTTTATAATCATTACCTTTTACTAATAAATCTGGAAGTATTTTTTTAATTAATAAAATTGGTGTTCTTTCTTTAAAACATGTTACCCAATCTACTGCTTTTAAAGCAGATAACACAATCATTCTATCAAGTATTTTATTAAATGGTCTATTATTACCTTTTATTTTTTGTGCAGATTTATCATTATTAACTGCAATAATTAATTTATCTCCCATTTTTTTTGCTTTATTTAAATATTGAATATGACCTGGATGTAAAATATCAAAAACACCATTTGTCATAACTATTTTTTTATTTTTTTTTCTATATAATTTTATAGATATTATTAAATCATTTTGATTTAAAATTCCAAATTTAATATTCATGTGATTTTAAATATATTTTTTTAGTTCTAAAAGAGTAATAGAAGAAGTTCCAAATTTTTTTACTACTATTCCTGCTGCAATATTTGCTAAAAAACATGATTCTTCTATATTTTTTCCTGATCCAATAGATGATGCAAGAACACTAATAACTGTATCTCCAGCTCCAGTAACATCATGTATTTTTTTTGATTGTGCTGGAAAATTTATTGGTTTTTTTTTACTTTGTAAAAGTATCATTCCATTTTCAGATCTAGTTATTAAAAGAGAAGAAATTTTATATTTTTTTAAAAGCATCATTCCTTTTTCAAAAATTTCATTTAAATTTTTACAATAACCAACAACTGATTCAAATTCTTTCATGTTAGGAGTTAAAATAGTAGCTCCACTATATTTGTTAAAATTTTTTCCTTTAGGATCTATTAATATTGGAATATTATTTTTTTGAGCTAATATTATTATTTTTTCAATATCTTTTAAAGTTCCTTTATTATAATCAGAAATTACTAAAATATTAGATTTTTTTAAAAAAAATTTTATATTATTTAATATTGATTTTGTATTTAATTTATTAATTTTTTTTTCAAAATCTAATCTAATTATTTGTTTTTTATTAGATATAATACGAGTTTTTGTAATAGTTGAATAATTTTTTATAGAAAATAAATTAGAAATAACATTATTTTTTATAAGTAAATTATTAAGTAATTTTGATTCTTTATCAGTACCTATAAAACCAATAATTCTAGAATAACTACCTAAAGAAGCAATATTTACTGCTACATTTGCAGCTCCTCCAGGACGATTTTCTATATTATTTATTTTAAAAACAGGAACAGAAGCTTCTGGTGACAAACGATTAGAAGATCCATACCAATATTTATCTAAAATAACATCTCCTACTGTTAAAACTATTGCTTTTTTAAAATCAGGTAAAGTAATTTTCATTACATACTCTAAATATATTTTAATTAAAAATTTTATAAATTTTTATAAAAATATTAATTTAATAAAATTAAAATCATTTTTATTTAATTATTTGTTTTTTATTAAAAAATATTAAAAAATAAATAATTTATTTATTAATAAATAATTAATTTAAAAATTAATATAAAATTTTTAATTATGAATTGATGAGTTTATTATATAATAAATTTATTATATAGTTTTATTAAAAATTTTATTAAAATATTTTAATTTAAATTAATATATAAAATTTTAAATTAATATTTTTATAAAGTTTTAAAAAAAAAATTATATTTTTTTATAGAATCTTTAATATATTTAATAGAATAATTTATTTCTTTTTTAGTTGTAAATCTTCCTATAGATAATCTTAATGTATTTTTTGCTAAATTATCATTAATTCCAATAGATTTTAATACATAAGATGATTCTTTATTTCCAGAAGAACAAGCTGAACCAGTTGAAATAGCTAAATTTTTTAAAATCATAATTAATGATATATTATCAATATAATTAAAACTAATATTTAAAATGTTAGGAATACTTTTTTTAAAATCACCATTAATTTTTATACCAGAAATTTTTTTTAATCCTTTCCATAATTTTTTTTTAAAATAATATAATTTTGGTATTTCATAAAACATTTCTTTTTTTGCTATTTTATATGCCTCTCCCATACCTACAATTTGATGAACTGGTAATGTTCCAAATTGTACATTATTATTATTATTTTTTTGATATATATTTTTTTTTAAAAAAATCTTTGATTTTTTTTTAATAAATAACCCTCCAATACCTTTAGGTCCATATAACTTATGAGAACTAAAAGACATTAAATCTATATTCATTTTTTTTAAATTTATAGGAATTTTTCCAACACTTTGAGATGCATCTACATGAAAAATGATATTATTATTTTTACATAATTTTCCAATATTTTTTATATCATTTATTGTTCCAATTTCATTATTTGCATGCATTAAAGAAATTAAAAAAGTATCTGATCTAATAGATTCTAAAATTTTTTTTAAATTAATTAATCCATTATTAATATCAGGAATAATTCTAGTAATTTTAAATCCTTTTTTTTCAAGTTTTGCACAAATATTTAATACTGATTTATGTTCAGTAAGACTAGTAATTATATGTTTATATCTTTTTTTTAATAAATAAGATGTATTTTTAATTGCAATATTATTAGATTCTGTTGCACCAGAAGTAAAAATTATTTCTTCAGAATCTGCTCCAATAAGTGATGCTATTTGTTTACGAGCTTTAATTATTGCATTTTCTGCTTCCCAACCATAAGAGTGTGAACGAGAATTTGGATTTCCAAAAATACCATTTATTGTAAGATATTTTATCATTTTTTGAGATACTTTTGGATCAACAGGAGTAGTAGAAGCATAATCAAGATAAATAGGTATTTTCATAAAAATTTTTTCTTAAGTTAATTTAATTTTATTAAATTTTTTATTTAAAATAAAATTATATTTATATTAAAATAAAATATTTAAAATTTTAATATTAAATATTTTTAAACATAAAAATTATTTAATTATATATTTTTTAAAAATTAAAAAAATTATTATTATATTTTTTATAAAATTGAATTAAATAAATTTAAAATAATAATTTTAAAAATATATTTTTAAAATTATTATTTTGTTCCTCCAACAGTAATTGATTCTACTTTTAAAGTAGGTTGACCTATTCCAACTGGAACATTTTGACCATTTTTACCACACATTCCAATATTATCACTTAATAAAAAATCATTTCCAACCATAGAAATATTTTTCATAACTTCAATTCCTGATCCAATTAATGTTGCATTTTTAACAGGTTCTTTTATTTGTCCATTTATAATTAAATATGCTTCAGAAGTAGAAAAAACAAAATTTCCAGAAGTTATATCTACTTGACCTCCAGAAAAACTTTTTGCATATAATCCATAATCTATACTAGAAATAATTTCCTTTTTTGTAGATTTACCTGAAATCATATATGTATTAGTCATTCTAGGCATAGGTAAATGTGCATAAGATTCTCTTCTTCCATTACCTGTTGTATTCATTTTCATTAAATAAGCATTTAATTTATCTTGCATATAATTTTTAAGAATTCCTTTTTCTATTAAAATGTTATATTGACATGGAGTTCCTTCATCATCTATAGATAATGATCCATGTGATTCTTTTATAGTACCATCATCTATTATAGTACATAAAGGAGAAGCTACAATTTTTCCTATTTTATCATTAAATACTGAGTTTTTTTTTCTATTAAAATCTCCTTCTAAACCATGTCCTATAGCTTCATGCAATAATATTCCTGGTGATCCAGAACCTAAAACTACTGGCATTGTACCAGCTGGAGCTTCTATAGAAGATAAATTATTTAATGCAATTTTAACAGTTTCTTGTGCATAAAAATCAACTTTTATTTTATCATTAAAATTTTTCATAAAAAAATTATATCCAAATCTTCCACCTATATTTTTATATCCATATTCTCTTTTACCTAAATCTTTTACTTGAACATTAATAGAAAGTTGTACTAATGGTCTTAAATCTGCTTCTATTGTATTATCAGTTGCAATAATTAAAATTATTTCATAAATTCCAGAAAGTTTTACATTAACATTACATACTCTACTATCATATGATCTTGCTATATAATCTATACGATTCAATAAATTAATTTTATCTTGATTATTTATTTCAGATAATGGATTATTTGTTTTATATGGACATATTTTTTTTTTTGGATATAAAATATAAGGTTTAATATTTTTTTTTTCATTTATTATATAACTTGCTGCTTCTATACTTTTTTTAATATTATTAATGTTTAATTGATCTGTATAAGAAAAACCAGTTTTTTTTTCATTAATTATACGAATTCCAATGCCTTGATTAATATCATATGATCCATTTTTAATTATTTTATTTTCTAAAATCCAAGATTCATAAAATTTTGATTGAAAATAAAATTCTGAATAATTTGAATGATAATTATTTGTTTTTTCTAATAAAAATAAAATATCTTCTTTCTTTAAATTATTATTTGTTAATAAATGCTCTTCTGCAATAGTTAAATTCATAAACTATACTCTTATTTTGTTATAAAATATAAAAAAATTTTAAAAAATAAAAAATATTATTTATTTATATATAATTTTTATATATAAAATATATAATTTTTAAATTTATTATTTTAATAAATAAAATATATTTAACTATAAAATAATTTTATAAAAAAATTATTAATATTTTAAATATTAAAAAATATTTATATCAAAAACATTAAAATTTTATAAAAAATTAATTTATATTAAATATATATTAAATATTTATATAAAAATATATAATATATTATACTTAATTATAAAATTAAGTTCAATTATATTAATTTAATAAAATTAAATATATTTGTATAAATTTATTATAAATAATTTATAATATAAAAAAATTTTAAAATAATTAAATATTAATATTTTTTATATAATTTTTAAAAAAAATATGTTTATAAATTAATTAAATTTATATTAAATATATATTAGGTATATATATGTCAATAAATATTTTATCATTTGATACTTCTACAGATTTATGTTCTGTTGCTTTATATTTTAATAAAAATATATATTTTAAATACAATTTAAGTCCAAATAGTCATATGAAATATATATTGCAAATAATAAATGACTTATTATTAAATGCAAATACAGATTTGTCTAAAATAAATGTAATTTCTTGTAGTTGTGGACCAGGAAATTTTACAGGAATAAGAATATCTATAGGAGTTGCACAAAGTATATCTTTTGCTAAAAATATTCCTTTAATATCAATTTCAACTTTAGAAATTCTTGCACAAGGAGCTTGGAGAAAATTAAAATCTCATAAAGTATTAAGTGCTATAGATGCTAAATCTAAACAAATATATTTTGCAAAATATATTAGATCTAAAAAAGGAATATGGTTTATTTTAGATAAAAAAGAAAAAATTATTTCTTTAAAAAATCTTATTAAAATTAAAACAAATATTAAAAAAAATTGGGATATATCAGGAAATGCATGGAAAAATTATGAAAAATATTTTTTAAAAAATAAAAATTTTTTAAAAAATAAAATTATATTTCCATCAGCAATAGATATGATTCCTTTAACAATTAATTATTGGAAAAAAAATAAAATATCATCTTTAAATAAAATTAAACCTATTTATTTGAATAAAAAATATTTATAAAATTTTAATATAAAATATATAATATTTTATTATTAATTTTATATAAAAATTTAATATTTATTAAATAAACACTTAAAATAATATTTTAATTTTTTTATAAATTTAATATTTTTATATTTTTTATTAAAAAATATTTGCTATAATTAAATGTTTTTTCATACAAATATAAATTATTTTAATATCAATTAAATCACCTTGTTTAAGGTATTTATTTTTTTTTATTTTAAACATTCCATTTTCTTGATCTATTAAAAAATCTTTAAATTTTTTTTTAATAAAAAAATTAGGTATAAAAGCCATAGCTCCATTATTTATAATTTTAACTTTAATTCCATTATTAATAACTTGAAAAATTTCTGATTTATAATATATATTTTTTCCAATAATAGGTTTTAAAAAACGTGCATATAACCAATTTTGTATATTTTTTTTAACTATTTTATTTTTCTTTTTACATTCAATAAGATGTTTTATAATTTTGTTAGATGGTTTAATTATTTTTTTTTTATATATACATGAATATAAAAGTCTATGATTTATTATATCACTATATCTCCTAATAGGAGAAGTCCAAGTAGCATACATTTCTAAACCTAATCCAAAATGTGGTTCAGGATAAATTTTAATATAAGAAGAAGTTTGAAATTTACTAATTAAACTATCTATATAAGAAGTTTTCATATTATTTATTTTTTTACGTAATTTGCAAAAACCACTTAATGTTGATAATTTAGAATAATTAACTAATATATTATTTTTTTTTAAAATATTTACTATTTTTTTTAGAAAATTTTTATTAAATCCTTTATGAACATTATATAAACCAAAACCAAGTTTTTTTTTTAAAATACGTGCTGCACAAATATTAGCAATAATCATTGATTCTTCTATCATATAGTTAGCAATTCTACGTGATATAGGAAAAATATTAGTTATAGATCCAAATTTATTCATATTAAAATAATAATTTAATTTTTCTTTAAAAATTGATTCATTATTTTTTCTCCATTTAATTCTTAATTTTGCAAGATTATTTAATAATATAATTTGATTAGAGATTTCATTATTTGGAGGATTCCATTTTTTTTTATTTTCTAACCAATTTGAAACATTTTCATAATCTAATTTTGCTTTGGATTTTATCCATGCATAAAAAAAATATGATTTATCATCTATTTTTCCATCTAAATGTATTTTTACTTTACAAATTAATACAGGTCTTATTTCATTAGGTTTTAAAGAACATAAATTATCTGAAAAAATTCTAGGTAACATGGGTATACTAAATCCAGGTAAATAATTAGTAAATCCCCTATTTTTTGCTATAAAATCTAATTCACTTCCTTCTTTTATCCAAGTATTTGAATCAGAAATAGCTATATTTAAAATAAATTCATTTTTATTATTTTTATATATATAAACTGCATCATCTATATCTTTAGTATTTGAATTATCTATAGTAATAAAATTTAATTTTGTTAAATCTTTTCTAATTATTTTATCTTTAGGAATTGAATTAATTGAATTAGATATTATTGGTTCATTTAAATCTAAATTATATTTTTTTAATATAACAAACCATGGTGCAAATAAATTATTTTTTGATGCTATAAATGATATAATTTTTGCATAAAAAGATTTATTATCTCTTAATGGATAATATTTCATTTCTGCTAAAATCCAGTCTCCTTCATAAAATTTATTATTTTTTTTTGAATTTAAAAAAATTATATTATTAATATAATAATTATCTGGTATAATAATAAGTAATTTTTTTTTAAAAGAAATTCTTCCAATAAATCTTTTTAAAAAAGGACTTATAAGTTTTTTTGGTATAGCAATTTTTTTATTATTTATTTTACTAATATTTGCAATAATTTTATCATTATACATAACTTTTTTTGTAAAAGATAAAGGAATTTTATAAAATTTTTTAGATTTTTTTTCTAAAAAAAAATAATTTTTTTTATAATATTTTATAACTCCTTCTATATTAATTTCTTTAGAAGAAATTTCTTTTTTTATTTTTAATAAAATAGGATTATTTTTAAACATAATATTTTAATTTTATTTAATTATTTAAAAAGATTTTATTTTAAAAAAAAAATATTTAAAAAATTATTTAATAAATAAAATTAATATTATTATATATAATAATAAATTTAATTAATAAATATCAATATTTTAATATTTTTTATTAATTTTTTTTTTAAAATAATTAACTTTATAATTTTTCAACTTGATTGAAATTTAATTCAACAGGTGTTGATCTTCCAAAAATAGATACTGATACTTTTAATCTACTTTTATCATAATCTATTTCTTCTACTACACCATTAAAATCAGAAAATGGACCATCTTTAACTCTTATTGATTCTCCTGGTTCAAATAATATTTTAGGTCTAGGTTTATCACCTATTTGTTCTAAACGATGCATAATTGAATCAACTTCTTTATTACTTATAGGAAGTGGATTTTCAGTTTTACAACCTACAAATCCCATAGCTTTTGGAACACTTCTAACAAGATGCCAACTAGAATCATTCATAATCATATGAACTAATACATAACCAGGAAAAAATTTTCTTTCACTTTTTCTTTTTTGTCCAGCTCTAATTTCTATTATTTCTTCTGTTGGAATTAATATTTGTCCAAACATATTTTCCATTTTATTAAGTTTTATATGTTCTTTTAAAGATTGTGCAACTCGTCCTTCAAATCCAGAAAAAACTTGAATAACATACCATTTTTTTTTATTTGTTTCAGACATTTTAAAACCTTAATTGAATTATTATAGATATAATATATATTAAAATAGTATCAAGTATCCATAGTATAATTGATACTAATAAAGTTACTATAAATATAACAATGGTAGTGTTTAACGTATCTCTAGAAGATGGCCAAATTATTTTTTTTGTTTCTATTAATGATTTATGTACAAATGATATAAATATTTTTCCATAAAAAGTTTTTATAAAAATATATAATTCTATAAAAAATATAGAAATTATTGTTATAAATTGTAAAATAAAATTTATTTCTTTAATTTTGCATATTGTTGCTATACAAATATTAAATATAATAATAAAAATTAATTTTATAATATCAATATTTTTTTCTTTTTTTTTATATTTAAAATTCATAGTTTAAAAAACCTATATAATATATATTATATTTTTAATTTATATAAATAATTTTTCTAAAATCTAGTTGAATTTATTATTTATTTACTAAACATATATAATCAACTAGATAAAATTTTTATATATATTAATAAAATTAAAATTTATTTAAATATTAATTTATTATTTTTGTTACAATACCTGCACCAACAGTACGACCACCTTCTCTAATAGCAAATCTAAGACCTTCATCCATTGCTACAGGAGCTATTAATTTTACAATCATTTTTATATTATCTCCTGGCATAACCATTTCTATATTTTCAGGTAATTCAATATCTCCTGTAACATCTGTTGTTCTAAAATAGAATTGTGGTCTATATCCTTTAAAAAATGGAGTATGTCTTCCTCCTTCATCTTTATTTAATATATAAACTTCAGATTCAAATTTTATATGAGGTTTAATAGATCCTGGTTTAGATAAAACTTGTCCTCTAGAAACATCATCTCTTTTTGTTCCTCTTAATAAAATACCAACGTTTTCTCCAGCTCGACCCTCATCTAATAATTTGCAAAACATTTCAACACCAGTACATGTACTTTTAATAGTATCTTTTAATCCAACAATTTCTATTTCTTCTCCAATTTTTATGATTCCTCTTTCTATACGACCAGTAACAACTGTTCCTCTTCCAGATATTGAAAAAACATCTTCTATAGGTAATAAAAATGGTTGATCTATTAATCTTACTGGATTTGGAATATATTTATCTAAAATATCAGATAATTCTATAATTTTATTAAACCAAATTTTATTACCTTCTAGTGCTTTTAATGCAGATCCTCTTATAATAGGTGTAGTATCTCCTGGAAAATCATATCTAGATAATAATTCTCTAACTTCCATTTCTACTAATTCTAAAAGTTCTTCATCTTCTACCATATCACATTTATTCATAAAAACTATAATATAAGGAACTCCAACTTGACGAGCTAAAAGAATATGTTCTCGTGTTTGTGGCATTGGTCCGTCTGTAGCAGCAACAACTAATATAGCTCCATCCATTTGTGCTGCACCTGTAATCATATTTTTAATATAATCAGCATGTCCTGGACAATCAACATGTGCATAATGACGATTATATGTATCATATTCAACATGAGATGTATTAATTGTAATTCCTCTTTCTTTTTCTTCTGGTGAATTATCTATTTGATCAAAAGATTTAGCATTACCTCCATATTTTTTAGATAATACTGTTGTAATTGCAGCAGTAAGAGTAGTTTTACCATGATCAACATGACCTATAGTTCCTACATTAATATGAGTTTTTTTTCGTTGAAATTTTTCTTTAGACATTATTGATCCTTGTAGTAATTTATATCAAAAATGATATATATATTATTAAATAATTTTATAGATTTTTATCTAGAATAATTACACTAGAAGAATATTTTAGGAATGATTTTGCTGATAGGTAGATTTGAACTACCGACCTCACCCTTACCAAGGGTGTGCTCTACCTACTGAGCTATATCAGCATATATTTTTTTAGCGGACAGTGAGGATCGAACTCACATCATCAGCTTGGAAGGCTGAGGTAATATCCATTATACGATGCCCGCATATATTTTTTATTAAAAATTTTATTTTTTATATATAAAAAATTAATATAACATCATATATAGAATATATTTTTTTAAAAAATTTTTTATTTAACTTTATTAAAAATAATTATTAATAAAATTAATAATTATTTTTAATAAAGTTATTTGGTGGGAGAAGGATTCGAACCTTCGAAGTCTATGACGTCAGATTTACAGTCTGCTCCCTTTAACCACTCGGGAATCCCACCTATAAATAATATATATAAATAATTATTAATTATGCCGGCAGAAGGATTTGAACCCTCGACCTACTGATTACAAATCAGTTGCTCTACCTTCTGAGCTATACCGACATTTTATTTTATAAAAAAAATAATATAAAAATTTATAAAAAATAAATATTTATATTATTTAAATTTAATAAAAAAATTTTATATTAAATATTATTTTATTAATTTATTTAAAAATAAATTAATATTTTATATATAAAATATTTTTTAAATAAATTTTTAATTTATTTAATTTATATCAAATAAATAATTTAATTTTTATTTTTTATTAAATATTATTTTAAATAAATTATTAAATAATTTTTTTATATTTTAAAATAATTAAATATTTTAAATAAATTTTTAAAAAATTATACACTAATAGATTTATTTAATTTTGTCAAGAATCTTATTAATATTTATAAAATATTTTTATTTTTTAAAAATTTTTAATTTAAAAAAATTAAATTAAACATATAATTTATATAAATTATAATTTTAAATTATTTTTAATTTTATTAAAATTTATATATAAAAATATTTTTTAAATAAATATTTATTATTTATTTTATAATCATAAATTAAATATATTTTATATATAAAAATTTTTTATTAATTATTTATTTTTTATTTTATTAAAAATATTTTAATAAAATTAATAAATTATATAAAAATATTTTTATTAAATTTAAACAAAAATTATATATAAATTCTTATATATATAATTTATTTAAAAAAATAAAAATTTTTATAAAAAATATAATATTTTTATATATATAATATAATTGATATTTTTTATTTTTATGTTATTATTATTTAATAAATTTTTATTTAAAATAATAAAATTTTTATAAAAAATATAATTTTTTATATAAAATAAACATTAAGATATATTAGGATTTAAGTTTCGTGAGATTTAAAAAATATAAAAACTTTTTAAAAAAAATATTTATATTATCTATAACAATATTTTTATTTGGATGTAATAATTTAATTATAATGAATCCAAAAGGAATAATAGCTATAAAAGAAAAAACATTAATGATTACAGTAATGTTATTAATGTTAA
Source organism: Sodalis-like secondary symbiont of Drepanosiphum platanoidis (assembly GCF_964059955.1). Taxonomy (GTDB): domain Bacteria; phylum Pseudomonadota; class Gammaproteobacteria; order Enterobacterales; family Enterobacteriaceae. Next base: position 106,609 of record NZ_OZ060924.1, on the reverse strand, counting down.
CAATTGTAGTTCCTGTAATTTTAATGACTTTAATATTTGTATTTAAATATAGAGAATCTAAAAATTCTTCATTATATGATCCAAATTGGTCTGATTCAAAAAAAATAGAATTAATTATTTGGATAATACCTTTTTTTATGATTTTATTTTTAGCAAACTTAACATGGAAATCTACTCATGATTTAGATCCTAATAAACCTATTGAACCTTATAAAAAATATATACGTATTCAAGTAATATCTCTTGATTGGAGATGGCTTTTTATTTATCCAAAACAAAAAATTGCAACAATAAATGAATTAGTGTTTCCTAAAAATACTCCAATTAAATTTGAATTAACTTCTAATTCAGTAATGAATTCTTTTTTTATTCCAGGATTAGGAGGACAAATATATACTATGGCTGGTATGAATTCAGTATTAAATTTAATGTCTAATACTAAAGGAATATATAAAGGAATGTCTTCTAATTTTAGTGGAAAAGGATTTTCTAATATGAAATTTAAAGTTATAGTAACTAAAAATACAGATATATTTAATAAATGGATTAAAAAAGTAAAATTATCTTCTAATTATATAAAAAATATATTTGATTATGAACAAATTTCTCTTCCGAATGAAAATACTTCTATAAAATATTTTTCTTTAGTAAAAGATAATTTATTTCAAATTGTTATAAAAAAATTTCATTAAAATTTAAAAATATTTTATTAAAATATTATATATATTAAATTTATATAAATTATAAAGGAAAAATAATGTTTGGAAAATTAACATTTAATTCTATTCCATATCATGAACCTATTATCATGATTACTTTTTTTATAATTTTTATTATTATGAGTTTATTAATAGGATATATTACTTATATTAAAAAATGGAAATATCTTTGGAATGAATGGTTTACTTCAGTTGATCATAAAAAAATAGGAATTATGTATATAATAGTAGCATTTATAATGTTATTTAGAGGTTTTATAGATGCATTAATGATGAGAGCTCAACAATTTTTAGCTTCTAATCATACAAATGGATTTTTATCATCTCATCATTATGATCAAATTGTTACAGTTCATGGTGTTATGATGATTATTTTTATGGCTACACCTCTTATTTTAGCTATAATGAATTTAATTATACCATTACAAATTGGAGCTAGAGATGTTGCATTTCCATTTTTAAATTCTTTAAGTTTTTGGTTATTTGTTGCTGGAGCAATTTTAATAAATATTTCTTTATTTGTTGGAGAATTTGCAGAAACTGGTTGGGTAGCATATCCTCCATTATCTGGAAAAGAATATAGTCCAGGTGTTGGTGTTGATTATTGGATTTGGAGCATTCAAATTGCTAGTATTGGAACAACATTAACAGGAATAAATTTTTTAACTACAATTTTAAAAATGCGTATACCTAATATGTCAATGATGTCTATGCCAGTTTTTACTTGGACAATTCTTTGTACAAGTATATTAATAATTACAGCTTTTCCTATATTAACTGTAACTATTACATTATTAACACTTGATCGTTATATAGGTGCTCATTTTTTCACTAATGATATGGGTGGGAATATGATGCTTTATATAAATCTTTTTTGGGCTTGGGGACATCCAGAAGTATATATATTAGTACTTCCAGTATTTGGTATATTTTCAGAAGTTGTATCTACTTTTTCTAAAAAACCTCTTTTTGGTTATAAATCTTTAGTATGGGCTACATTATCTATAACTATTTTATCTTTTTGTGTTTGGTTGCATCATTTTTTTACAATGGGATCTGGAGCTAATGTTAATGCTTTTTTTGGTATAATGACAATGATAATTGCTATTCCTACTGGAGTAAAAATTTTTAATTGGATATTTACAATTTATAGAGGTCGTATAATTTTAAATTCATGTATGTTATGGACTATTGGATTTATAATAACATTTTCTATTGGTGGAATGGCTGGTGTATTATTAGCAATACCTGGAATAGATTTTATGCTTCATAATAGTGTATTTTTAGTAGCTCATTTTCATAATGTAATTATTGGTGGAGTAGTATTTGGATGTTTTGCTGGTATAAATTATTGGTTTCCTAAAGTTAGTGGATTTATTTTAAATGATAAATGGGGTAAACGTGCTTTTTGGTTTTGGATAATAGGTTTTTATATAGCTTTTATGCCTTTATATATCTTAGGATTAATGGGAATGACACGTAGATTAAGTCAAAATATTGATTTTTTATTTCATAAACCATTAACTATAGCAGCAATTGGTACAGTAATAATATTTATTGGAATTATATGTCAAATTATACAAATATTTGTTAGTTTTAGAGATAAAAAAAATAATCTTGATATTACAGGAGATCCATGGAATGGAAGAACTTTAGAATGGTCTACTTCATCACCACCTCCATTTTATAATTTTTCAGTTATTCCTAAAATAATTAATAAAAAAGATGCTTTTTGGGAAATTAAAAAAAATTATAAAAATTTTAAAAAAATAAAATATTCTTATAAATCTATTCTTATGCCTAAAAATACTAATATGGGTATAATATTTTCTTTTTTTATATTAATTTTTGGATTTTCTATGGTATGGAACATTTGGTGGTTATCAATTATAAGTTTTATAATAACAACATTAATTTTTATTATATATAGTTTTTATGAAGATTCTCATAATGTTATATCTATAAAAAAAATAAAAAAAATTGAAAATAAATTATTTTTAAAAAATTGATTTAATAAAATTATGTTAAATAAAAATATTAATAAAAAAAATTGTAATAATTCTTTTATAAGCAAAAATACATCAGAAAGTTCTATTAAAATATTTGGATTTTGGATATATTTAATGAGCGATTTTATTATATTTGCTGCTTTGTTAGCTACATATTCTGTATTAAGAAATGGAATTTATAATGGTCCTTCTGAAATAAAAATATTTAATTGTAATAAAGTTGTAATTGAAACATTTATTTTATATTTTAGTAGTATAAGTTATGATATATCAATGTCTTATTCTAAAGAAAATAAAAATAAAAAAGTTCAAATATGGTTATTAATTACATTAATTCTTGGATGTTTTTTTATTTTTATTGAAACAAATGAATTATATTCACTAATTATTAAAGGATTTATTCCAAGTAAAAGTGCATTTTTATCTAGTCTTTTTGTATTATTAATTACTCATGGAATTCATTTAATTATTGGTATAATATGGATAATTTTAGTTTTTATAAAAATTTTATATTATGGTTTAACTAAAACTAATAAAACTAAATTAAAATGTTTAAGTTTATTTTGGCATTTTTTAGATATAATATGGATGTGTATATATTCCATAGTATATATGATAGGAGTTACTTAATGTCATTTTTAATAAAAAAAAAAATAAATATTTTACATATTATTTTATCTAGTATTTTAATATTAATTCCATTTTTTTTTAATAAAAGTAAAATTTTTACAAAAAATGAAATGATATTTATTATATTACTTTGTTTATCTTTATATATTATAATGCATTCAATATTTTTTTTTAAATTAACTTATAAAAAAAATAAAATTTTAAATTTAATTTTTTTTATTTTTTCAATATTAATTTTTATTATTTTAATTACAGGATCTGTATGGATTATGTATCATTTACATGATAACCTTATTAATTATGAAATTAAATAAAAATATAATTTTTAATTATATTAAACATATACAAATTATTAAACCAAATATTATTATTGGAAATGTAATATCTTTAATAGGAGGATTTTTATTAGCTTCTAAAGGAAATATTAATTTAATATTATTTTTTTATACATTAATTGGAGTAATATGTATAATTTCATCAGCATGTATAATAAATAATATTATAGATCATGATATTGATTTTTTAATGAAAAGAACAAAAAATAGAATTTTAGTAAAAAAAAAATATTTAATTAAAAAATATTTTATATTTTCTATAATATTATTTATAATAGGTTTTTTTATTTTATATTTTAAAGTAAATAATATTTCTTTATTTATATCAATATTAGGTTTTTTAATATATGTATTTTTATATAGTTTATATACAAAAAGAAAATATATTTATTCAATATTTTTAGGTAGTTTATCTGGTGCAACTCCACCAATAATAGGATATTGTTCTGTAAGTAATAAATTTGATAATTTATCAAAAATTTTAATAATAATTTTTATTATATGGCAAATACCTCATTTTTATTCAATTGCAATTTTTAGATCAAATGATTATAAACTTGCTAAAATCCCTACTTTTCCAGAAAAATATGGAATTTTTATTTCAAGAAATCATATAATTTTTTATATTATAAATTTTATTATATTTTTTTCTATGTTAACTTTTTTAGGTTTTACTGGATATAAATATTTAATAATAGAATTTTTTATAAGTTTATATTGGTTATATATTGCTGTAAAAGAATATAAAAATAATAAAAATATTAAATATTGGGCAAAAAAATTATTTATTTATTCAATAATAGTTATTACTTTTTTTAGTATATTAATATCATTAGATTACATATCATAAATATAATTTTTAATTATTAATTAATTTTAATAAAATATTAATAAATATTAATATATAATACTTATATATTATAAATATTTTATATAATTTATTATTTTTTTGGAGATATTATGTTTTTTTTATGGAAAAATATTTTTTGTTTTATTAGTTTTTTTTGGTATTTACTAAATTGTTTTAGAATATTTATATGTAATATTTTATTATTATTAACATTAACTTTAATAATATTTTTATTTTCACATTTTAATTGTAATATTAAAATTCCTAATAAAGGAGCTTTATTATGTGATTTTGGTCAAAAAATTTTAGAAAAACCAATAATACATAATAAATTTAATGAAATAATATATAAAATATTTGGTATTAATAATAAACAAGAAAGTTATTTATTTGATATAGTAAATAAAATAAAAAAAGCAACAAAAGATAAAAATATTACAGGTATTATCCTTTCATTAGAAAATTTAAAATATGCTGATCAATCATCTTTAGAATATATTGGAAAATATTTAAAAAAATTTAAAAAATCTAATAAACCAATATATTCTATAGGTTATAATTATAATCAAATACAATATTTTCTTTCAAGTTATTCAAATAAAATATATTTATTTAAAAATGGATCAGTAAATTTAAATGGTATATCAATTAATAAATTATATTTTAAATCATTTTTAAAAAAATTAAAAATTAATACTAATGTATTTAGAATAGGAAAATATAAATCAGCTGTTGAACCATTTATTAGAAATAATATGTCTCCTGAATCAAAATATTTAGATAAAAAATGGATTAATCAATTATGGATTCAATATTTGAAAATTGTTTCATTTAATAGAAAAATAAATATTAAAAAATTTTTTCCTAAAATATCATTATTTATTAAAAATTTTTATAAAAATAATGGAGAATTTGATTCTTTTGCATTAAAAAATCATTGGATAGATAAAATTGTTTCTAGAAACTCTTTTCAAAAAGATATGATTAAATTTTTTGGAAAAAATAAATATAAAAAAACTTTTAATTATATAAATATTAATGATTATAATTATAATTATAATTATGACAATAATAAAAAAAATAATATTGCAATAATTTGTATTAATGGAATAATTATGGATAATTATGAAGATGATAATAGTATTAATGCAAAAATAATAGCAAAACAAATTAGACATGCTAGATTAAATCCATATATAAAAGCTATTGTATTAAGAATAAATAGTCCAGGTGGAAATGTAAGTGCATCTGAAATTATTGAAGAAGAAATAAAAGAAACAAAATCTTTTGGAAAACCTGTTATAGTTTCTATGGGAGGTATGGCTGCTTCAGGAGGTTATTGGATATCTGCACCAGCAAATTATATTTTTGCTAGTTCTAGTACTATTACTGGATCAATAGGAATATTTAGTATTATTAATACTTTTGAAAATACTTTAAAAAAAATTGGAATATATAATGATGGTATTTCTACATATCCTTTATCAAATATAATTTCTACAAAAAATCTTCCAGAAGAATATAAAAAACTTATAAAAATAAGTATAAATAATAAATATAATAATTTTATTAAATTAGTTTCTTTATATAGAAATAAAAATATAAAAAAAATTAAAGAAATATCTCAAGGAAAAATATGGACTGGAAAAGATGCTGTTAAAAATGGATTAGTTGATGAAATAGGAGATATTGATGATGCAATTAATAAAGCTTCTATTTTATGTAAATTAAAAAAATATAATATAATATGGTATTATGAAGAAGATAATATTATAAATAATTTATTAAATAATTCAAATTTTTTAAATAAAACAATATTTATGAATAAAATTTTTATTAAAAAAATATATAATAATTTTTCAGAATTATATTTTTTAAAATTATTTTTAAAATATCCTGAAAATAAATATGCTATATGTATTTTATAAATAAATTTTGTTTTTATAAAAATAAAATTTATTTATTTAAAATTTATTAATTAATAAAATATTTTTTATATTTATTTAAATAAAAATAATTTAAATAAAAAATTCCTTCTCCTCCATTAAATAATTTTATCCATTTAAAAGGAACTTTTGGATATTTTTTTATTAAATTCAACATTTGATAACCTACTTCACAAATAAGTATTCCATTTTTATTTAAATATTTTGATGCAAAATATAAAATTTTTTTAATAAAAAATAATCCATCTTTTCCTCCATCTAAAGATTTTATTGGTTCATAAAAAAATTCTTTAGGTAAATTTTTTATATCTTGTCTTTTGACATATGGGGGATTTGTAATAATTAAATCATAAAAATTAGTTGGTAAATTTGAAAAAAGATTACTTTTTATAGGAAAAACTTTTTTTTCCATAAAATGTTTTTTAATATTTAATTCAGTTATAGATAATGCATCTGAACAAATATCTACTGCATCTACTATTGATTTTTTAAATATATAAGAACAAGCTATAGCAATAGCTCCACTTCCTGTACATAAATCTAAAATATGATTTGGTTTATTTAAAAAAAACATTCTATTAATTTTTTTTAATAAAATTTCTCCAATAGGAGATCTAGGTATTAAAACTCTTTTATCTATATAAAATTCTATATTACAAAACCATGTTTTATTTATTATGTAAGGTAATGGAATTCTATATTTAATTCTTTTTTTTACTCTTTTAATTATTATTTTTTTTTCATTATAAGTTAAATTTGAATTATAAATATAATTTGGTAAATTAAATGATACATCTATACTTCCTAATACTAATTTTATAGATTCATCAAATGAATTATTTGTTCCATGTCCATAAAAAATATTAGATTTATTAAATTGACTAATAGTCCATCTAATCATATCTTGAATTGTTTTTAAACATATACATAGTTTTTTAATTTGAATATTATTCAATTATATTCATCCTTAAAATTATATAAAATAGTTAAATATATATTTAATAAAACTTTTAATATTAAAATTATATTTAATAAATTTTATTAATAAAAATTAATAATATTTAATATATTAAATAATTTTTATATTTAATTCAATAGATAAAATAAAATATGAAAAATTTAAATTTTATATCAAAAATTGATATGCAACTTTTTAGAAAAAAAATATCTGGAACTAAACCATTATTACAAGATAAAATAAAACCTTATTTTATTAAAAATAAAAAAAAAATTAAAATATCTTTTAAAGAAAAAAAATTGAAAAAATTTTATTTTTCAGATATTTTTGAACCAATAATACATTATAAAAAAGGATTCATGTTAAATTCAAAATTAAATATTAATTATAAATATTTAAAAAAAATTATACATAAAAATTATAAATATAAATTATTTATAGATCTTCATGGAAAAAGTAAATTAGAAGCAAAAAAAAAATTAGAAAATTTAATTAGTAAATGTATAAAAAAAAAAATATGTTGTATTTGTATTATACATGGAAATGGACAACAAATTTTAAAAAAAAAAATTCCATATTGGTTAGTTCAACATCCAAATTTTTTAGGTTTATATAAATCACATAAAATTTTTGGAGGAAATGGATCTTTACTATTAATAATAAAAGTTAAATAAATTAAAATGTATATTTTAATTTATTTTAAATAATTTATTAATTAAAATTTTTTTAAAAATAAATAAAATATTTTTTAATAAAAAATTTTAAATTTATAAAATATTAAAAATTTTTTAAAAAAAATTTATTTTAACTAGAAATAAAATTAAAATAATATATAATATCAAATATTATATAATTATATTTTTTATAAAAAATAAAAATATATTTTAATTTTATAAAAATTTAAATTTTAAATATTAATATTTATAAAATATTTAATATATAAATATATTTTTAAAGAATATATTTATATATAATTATTATAATTTATATATTAATTAATAAATATAAATTAATTTTTAAAAATTTATTATAAATAAAGTTATTTTCTTTACATTAATTAATTTCTTTCTTAAATTTAAAAATTAATAATTTTTTAAAAATGAATATAATAAAAAATTTTTTTAATATTGGATTAACTTCTATAATTTCTAGAATATTTGGATTAGCTAGAGATATTATCTTAGCTACTATATTTGGTTCTGGAATAGAATCTGATTCTTTTTTTATTTCTTTTAAATTATCAAATATATTAAGAAATATTTTTGCAGATGGAGCCTTTTCTAAAGCTTTTATACCTGTATTTATAGAATATAAAAATAAAAAAAAAAAATTAGAAACAAATATTTTTTTATCTAGTGTTTTTTTAATATTAATATTAACTATTTTAATAGTTGTTATATTAGGATTATTAAATATAAATTTTTTAATTATTTTTTTATCTCCTGGAATTGTTAATACTCCAGAAAAACTTAAATTAACATTAATTCTTTCAAAAATAATATTTCCTTATATACTTTTTGTTTCTTTAACATCATTTATTAGTAATATATTAAATACTTTTAATTATTTTTTTGTTACATCATTATCTTCTATATTACTTAATATAAGTATAATAATATTTTCATTATTAGCAAAAAAATATTTTAATCCTCCTATTAAATCATTAGCTTGGGGTGTTATTTTTGGAGGTTTTTTACAATTAATATATCATATATATTTTTTAAAAAAAATAAAATTTTTAAAATTTTGTAAAATTCAATTTTTTAATAAAGGAGTAAAAAAAGTTTTAAAATTAATGACTCCATCTATTGTAGGTGTATTTGCTTATCATATTTTTTTTATTATAAATAGTATTTTATCTTCTTTTTTAATACCAGGATCAATTTCATGGATATATTATTCAAATAGAATTATAGAATTTCCTATTGGAATTTTAGGTCATTCTATAAGTAATATTCTTTTATATGAATTATCTAAAAAAAATATTCTTAAAAAGAAAATGGAATATTCTTTATATATAGAATGGGCTATACGAATTTGCCTTATTGTATCTATTCCGTGTACTGTATTATTTATTTGTTTATCTAAATATATTATAATAACATTATTTCAATATGGTAAATTTTCTTCATTTGATACAAGAATGACACAAAAAATATTTTTAGGATACTCTATAGGACTTGCAGGATTTATTTTAGTAAAAGTTTTAGAACAAGGATTTTATGCAATTAAAAATTCGAAAACTCCTGTAAAAATATCAATACTTTCATTAATTTTTATACAAGTTATTAATATAACTTGTATTTTTATATTAAAAAATTATATTTTATCATTTTCTTTAAGTATAGGATCATATTTTCATTCTATATTATTATATTGGAAACTTAAAAAAAATAAATTAATTTTTATAAAAAAAATATGGTTAAAATTTTTATTACAAGTAATTGCTTCTACTATATCTATGTATATAATATTAACATTTTTAATTAAAATTTTTTTAAAAAATTTATTAATATATAGTATTTCTTTAAGATTTTTATATTTATTAATAGTTATTTTAATTTCTATTTTTATTTATATATTTTCTCTTTATTTATTTGGATATAATTTTAAAAAAAAATCTATATTATAAAATTTATATTTTTTTTACTGTTTTTATTCCTAAAATATTTAAACCATGTTTTAAAATACGTGAAGTTAAAAAAGATAATGATAATCTGCTTAATTTTAAATATTTATTTTTAATATTAAGAATTGGACAATTTTCATAAAAAGATGAGAATATTACAGAAGTTTCATAAAGATAATTACATAAAAAATGTGGCATTCCATCTTTTGCCATTGAATATATAACTTCTTCATATTGTAAAATTTTAATAGCAAGATTTATTTCTTCCTGAGAAGATAAAAATATTTTGTTAATTAAATTATTTTTTTTTAATTTGCTTTTTTTTAAAATAGAATTAATTCTAGCATAAGCATATTGCATATATAAAGCAGTATTACCATCAAAACTTAAAATTTTATTCCAATCAAATATATAATTAGTTATTCTATTTTTAGAAAGATCAGAATATTTAATTGTACCAATTCCAACAATTTCTGATATATATTTTAATTTTTTATTATTTATTTTTATATTTTTTTTAGATAAAAAATTATATGCTCTTTCTGATGCTTCATTTAGTAAACTTAATAATGTAATTACATTACCATCTCTTGTTTTAAAAGGAATTTTATTTTTATTTAACATCATTCCAAACATATGATGTTCTAATAAAACTGATTTTGATACATATCCAGCAATTCTAGCAATTTTCCAAGATAAATTTAAATGTTGATTTTGACGAGAATCAACATAATAAATAATTCTATCTGCCTTAAGAATTTCACAACGATATTTTAAACATGCTATATCTATAGTTATATATAAATATGTTTTGTCTTTTTTTTGAATAATTACCCCCATATCTTTTCCAATTTTATTTTTTAATGAATCTATTACTACTATAGTAGATCCATTTTTTTCTATAGCTAATTTTTTTAATTTTAAATCACTAACAATGTTAGGTAATAATTTTTTATAAAAACTTTCACCTTTAATATCATTATTAGTTAAACTAACATTTAATCTTTTATATATTTTTTTATTTTGATTAATAGTAATAGAAATTAATTTTTTCCATATATTTAAACATTCTTTATCATTATTTTGTAATTTTAAAAAATATTTTTTAGATTTTTTAACAAAATCAATATCTTTTATATATTTTTTTTTTGCAGAAATATATAATTTTTCTAAATTAGGAATAAATTTTTTAATTATATTATTTATATTTTTTTTTAATTTTTTTTTTTCAAATAAATATGCTAATATCATACCAAATTGAGACCCCCAATCACCAATATGATTTGCTCTTATTACTTTATGTCCTAAAAATTCTAAAACTTTTACTATTGCATCTCCTATTATAGTAGATCTCATATGACCTACATGCATAGATTTTACTGCATTAGGAGATGAATAATCTATTATTATATTTTGTGGAATTTTAACAATTTTTATACCAAATCTTTTTGATTTCATAGAAATATTTATTTTTTTTTCAATCCATTTTTTATTAAGAAAAATATTTATAAAACCAGGATTTATTATTTCTATTTTATAAGCAATTGATTTTAGATCTAATGTATTTACTATTTTTTTGGCACATTCCATAGATGAAATTTTAAGTTTTTTAGAAATACTAATAGCACTATTAATTTGATAATCTCCAAATTTATTTTGTTTAGATAATTTAATATCAATAAAAGAAGGTATATTTATATTATTTTTATTTAAAGATAATATAAATTTTTTTAATAAAATTTTTTTTATATTCATAATATTTATTAATAACAAATAATTTTATTTAAAATATATAGATTTTTTTAATAAATAATTTATATTTATATAAATAAAATTATTTAATATATTTTAAATTAAAGTTTTAAAAAATTATTTTTTAATTAAATTATTAAAATTTTTAAAATTATTATTTATTTTAAAATTTAAAAATTTAATTAATAAATTAATATCAAATAGTTTTTTTATTTTTTTTTAAAAAAAATATAATAATTCCAGTTATTCCAACAATTAATAATATTAATGGAAATAATATCAAAAAAATCATAATTTGAGATTCATAATATTGAATAATTGGTATTTTTTTAATTAAAAATCCTAATGTAATTAATGTAAAAATCCAAATAAAAGAACTAATCCAATTTAATAATTGAAATTTTAATTCATCTAATTTAGATATACCTGCTAAAACAGGTAAAAATGTTCTTAATAAAGTTATAAATCTACCAATTAATAATGAAATTAATCCATATTTTTTAAAAATTTGATATGATTTTTCATAATAATTAGAAGGAATTTTTATTATCCATTTTTTAACCATAGAATTTTTATTTAACCATTTTCCTTGAATATATCCTATCCAACTTCCTATACTAGAAGCAATAGTTAATAAAATAATAATTAAATAAAAATTTAATATTTTTTTTTCTATTAATGCACCGACTAATATTAATAAACTATCTCCTGGTAAAAAAGATGCTAAAATAAATCCATTTTCTAAAAAAATAATAATAAATATTGTTATATAAGTAATTAAAATAAATTTATAATTATATAATTTATCAAAATTTTGTTGCAATAATATAATACAAATTTTGTTTAAAAAATTCATTTATTTATCTCTATAAATCATAAAAATTTAATTTTAATTAATTTTTTTTAAAAAAAATTAATTAAAATTAAATTATTTTTAATAAAAATTATATTATTTATATAATTTTATATAATTTAATTTTATTAAAATTTATTTTACTTTAAAAATAAAAAATATAATTAATTATTATTAATAATAAATTTTATATATATTTTTAAAAAATATATTTTATTTTTAAAAAAAATTTTAAATAATAAATATTTGTTTTTTATATATTTTTTTTAAATAAATTTTTTAAAATTTATTATATAATTTTATTTTTTATAAATTATTTAAGTAGTATTAAATAATTTATAAATAATTTTTCAAATTATTTTTTATTTAAAATAAATATTTATATTATTATATAATTTATATATATAAATATATATCATATTATAATATATAATATATTAAAAACATTTATTTATAGGAAAAATTTTTAATGATATATAATTTTAAAAAAAAATATAACATTTTTTTATATAAAATAATGAATTTTTTTTTAAATAAAAAAATATATATAAAAAATATATATGAAAATAATTTTTATATTAAAAATTCTTATATTTATTTAATAAATACATCTTCTAAATTAGATTTTTATATCTTAAGAAAATATTGTTTACAAAATAATTTAATTGATCCTTTAAAACCATTAAAAATTTTAAATATAATTTTTCCAAGATATTTATATCTTAAAAATATAAAAAAAAAATATTCTAATAATACAAAAACTTTTATTAAAAAAAATTTTTATAAGTATAAAAATTTATATTTAAAAAAAAAAATTAAAGATGTAAAAATTATATTAGTATCTATTAATATAAGAGAAATAAATAATTTTAATTTATATAAAAAATCATTTTTAAAAAAATTATTATATAATTTTAAAAAAATTATTTGTTTGTTTTTTATAAAAAATATAATTTTTATACATTTTTCTAAAAAAATTTCTCTTAAAAAAATTATTAAAAATTATAAATTAAAAAAAAATATTATTAATATTTTAATAAGATTATCATCTATTTATTTTTATAGATATATGAATATTTCTATAGGATATAAAAAAAATATAAAAAAAAAATTTAAAAAAACTTTTTTAAATAAAATATTAAATAAAATAATTTTAAATAAATATAAAATAAAAAATATTTCTATAAAAAAATTAAAAATTAATATTTTAAATTTATTTAAAGAAATGTCTACTTATTATTCTAATAATATTATATATTTTTCAAATTTATTTATAAAATTTTTTTTAAATTTATTATATAAAAATATAAAAACTAATAATATAAATTTTATACATAAATTATTAGAAAATAATAATATAATTATTTATATTCCTTGTCATAAAAGTCATATGGATTATATTTTAATTTCATATATTCTTTATAATAAAGGATTAATGCCTCCTTGTATAGTTGCAGGAAATAATTTAAATTTTTGGCCATTGGGAAATATTTTTAGATATTTAGGAGCATTTTTTATTAAAAGAAGATTTATTGGAAATAAATTATATTATTTTGTTCTTAAAGAATATATAATTCAATTATTTAATAATAATTATCAATTAGAATATTTTATTGAAGGAAGTAGATCTAGAACAGGATATTTATTAAAAGCTAAAATTGGTATATTAAGTATAATAATTAAATATATAATTTTAAATCCAAAAAAAAAAATAAAATTTATTCCTATTTATATAGGATATGAAAAAATTTTAGATAATTTTTCATATATAAAAGAATTAAATGGATTTTCTAAAAAAAAAGAAAATTTTATTAATATGATTAAATCATTTATTAAATTAAAAAAATTAGGAAAAAGCTTTATAAATTTTGGAAAACCATTATCTTTAAATGATTTTTTAAATAAAAAACTTTTAAATTATAAAAAATATTTTAAAAAAAATATATATAAAAAAGAAAAATGGATAATATCTATATCAAAAAAAATTTCTTTATTTTTTATGCAAAAAATTAATAATTTAACAGTAATTAATTCTATTAATTTATGTTCTATTATACTTTTATATTCATATAGATATACTTTAAGTATAAATGAATTAAAGTTTCAAATAAATTTTTATTTAAATTTTTTAAAAAAAATAAAATATTCTTCTGAAATTATTATTACAAATAATACTTCAAAAAAGTTAATAAATAATGCATTAAAAATGAAAAAAATAAAAATTTTAAAAAATATTAATGAAGATATTGTTTATTTATCTAATAATCAATTTAAAATACTTAATTTTTATAAAAATAATATTCAACATATATTTATAATACCATCATTAGTTTCAATTTTTATTATAAATTATTCAGGAATTAGTCAAAAAAAATTAAATAAAAAAGTTTTATTATTTTATAAAATTTTAAAATTAGAATTTTTTTTAAAATTTAATAATAAAAAAGTTTTAAAATTAGTTAATAATATAATTTTAGAATTTAAAAAAAAACAATTAATTATAATTTCATCTAAAAAATTATATCCAAAATTTGAATATAATATTACTCTTTATTTATTATCAAATATTTTAAAAGATAATATTCAAAGATATGCAATTACTTTTTTTATTTTTTTTAAAAATAATTGTTTAATTAAAGAAAAAATATTAAATGAAAAAAATTATATTTTAGCAAAAAAAATATCATTATATCTTAATCTAAATATAGATAAATTTTTTTATCAAACATCTTTTGATTCATTAATAAATATATTAAAGAAAAATTATAATATAAAAAATAAAAAAAATAAAAAATATAATTTAAATATTAATAATTTATTTAAAATAGTTAATAAATTAATTTCATCTAAAATATTAATTTTAATAAATAATTTTTATTAAAATTTAAATTAATATTTAAATTTTTTATATTAAAATAAATATAATTTTTTAAAAAAATATTTAAAATATAAATATTTTTTGATAAAAAATTTATTTTTTATAAAAAATATTAAAAATTTTATTATATAAATTTAAATAAAAATTTAATTTATTTTATTTATATAAAATTTTATTAAAATTTTTTAAATTTTTAAATATTATTTTAAATATTTATTAAAAAAATTAATTTATTATTTTTATTTATTTTTAATAAATAATTATATTTTATTTTTTATAAAATAATTTTATATATATTTTTATAAAAATTTTTAATTAATTTTTATTAAAATATAAGAAATTAATAAAAAACATTTATTTTTTAATTTTTATAAAAAATAAATTAATAATATAAATAATATTATTTATATATATTTATAGATTTTTAAAAAATAAAATAATAATTTATTATTAATTTTTAATTATTTTTATTATTATTAATGAATATAATTTATTTTTAATTTATAATATATTTATATTTAATTTTAAATATTTATTATTTTTTTAATATTATTTTTTAATAATTTTTATTAAAACAATATAAATAAATAATTATATATATAAATTTATAATAATTTTTAAAAATTTTAATAAAATATATTATTTTTTATTTTTATTTTTTAATTTAATTTTTAATTATTAAAATAATTTTAAAAAAAATTATAATATAATATAAAAATTATTTTTATTTTATTATTATATATATTTTTTAATTTAAAATAATATATATTTTAAATTTTTTTATTATTATAATAATAATATTTTATTAAAGTTATATATTGTTTTTTATTAATAAAATAATGTATAATTACAATATATAATTTTTAATATCAAAATATTAAAATATATATTTATTTATATTAATAAAAAACATTAAAATATAATTAATATTTTTATAAACATAAGTTATAAATTCTAATAATATTTCAAAAAAAATAATAAATAATTTATTTATTAATAAATAAAAAATTTAATATTTTATTAAATAAAGTTTTTTTAATAAAATTAAATTTAAATAAATTATTAAAAATTTTTTTATTTATAATAAAAATTTTATAAAAAGTTTTATAATATCTTTTTAAATATTTTAATAATTTATAAATATTTAAAATTATTTTTTTATTTATAATAAATATTTTTAAATTTTTAATTTTAATAAAATTTTATTTATTTTTTATTTTAATAATTTAATAAAATTATTAAATTAATATTTTATTATTTAATGATTTTAAATAAATTATTTTTTATTAATTTTTATTTTAAAATTAATAAAACAATTATATTTTTTATATAAAAATTAAATTTTAAATAAATTTAAATTATTATTTAACAATAATTCTTATATGAAATAATTTATTTAAAATTATATTTTATATTATTTTAAATATTATTTAAAAATTAAATATATTAAAAAATATATATTTAAATAAAATTTCAGGAATCAATATGATTGATCCAAAACTTTTAAAAAAAAACATTAATAATATATATAAAAATCTTATAAAAAAAAATTTTATATTAAATATAAAATTAATTACAAAACAAGAAAATACTAGAAAAATTTTACAAATAGAAACTGAACATCTTCAATCAAAACATAATAAATTATCTAAAAAATTAGGTATATATAAAAAAAATAAAAAAAATATTAAAGTTCTTTTAATAAAAATAAATAATATACATTCAAAATTAAAAATTTTAAAAAATAAATTAAAAATATTAAAAATAAACATTAAAAATTATTTTTTATCTATTCCTAATATTATAGATAATAAAGTACCAATTGGTAATAATAAAAAATATAATAAAGAAATATTAAAATGGGGTAATATTAAAAAATATAAATTTAAAATTAAAAATCATATAGAATTAGGTAATATAAATAATGGAATTGATTTTTCTTCTGCATCAATATTAACTGGATCTAGATTTGTTATAATAAAAGGAAGATTAGCTCTTTTACATAGAGCCTTATCACAATTTATGTTAGATATACATGTTAATAAACATGGATATGAAGAATATTATGTTCCATATATTGTTAATGAAGAATCATTATATGGTACTGGACAATTACCAAAATTTTCTAAAGATTTATTTTATACTAATAAAATTAGTATAAAAAATAAAAAAAAATCATATGCATTAATTCCTACGGCAGAAATTCCATTAACAAATATACTTCGTAATAAAATTTTTCAAATAGATGAATTACCTATAAAATTTACTGCACATACTCCATGTTTTAGATCAGAAGCAGGATCATATGGAAAAAATAATAAAGGATTAATTAGATTACATCAATTTGATAAAGTAGAAATATTTCAAGCAGTGACATCTGAAGAGTCAGATAAAACTCTTGATGAAATTACAAATCATGCTGAAAAAATTTTACAACTTCTTAATTTGCCTTATAGAAAAGTATTATTATGTAGTGGAGAAACTAGTTTTTCTTCTTATAAAACATATGATTTAGAAGTATGGTTTCCTTCTTTGAATAAATTTTATGAAATATCTTCTTGCTCTAATATGATTGATTTTCAGTCTAGAAGAATTAAAGCAAGAGTTTGTTATAAAAATAAAATAAAAAAAAATAAATTTTTACATACTTTAAATGGATCAGGTTTAGCTATTGGAAGAACTATGGCAGCAATTTTAGAAAATTATCAACAATATGATGGATCAATTTTAATACCAAAAGTTTTAAAAAAATATATGTATAACTTAAAAGATAAAGATTTTATTTGAAAATTTATTATTTTTTTTAAATTAAAATATTATATATATTTTATATATATAAATAAAAAAATTTTTAAAAATTAATTTTATTAAATTTTTTTAATTTATTTTTTAATTTTATTTTTTTATTTTTAATTTTAATTAAATAATTTTTTAAATTATTTTTTTATACATAAAAATTAATTTATATAAAATTAATAAAATTATTTTTTATAAATTTAAAGTTAAAATATAATATTAATTTTTTATTAAAATTTATTATTAATTTTTTTATTTTTATAAAAAAAATTAATTAAATTTTATTTATTTATTATTTTTTTACAAAAATTTTAAATTATTTAAATTTATATTAAAAATTTTTTAATAATTTTATATATATTTTAATTTTTTAATATTTATTAATTATTTTTTTGATAAAAAATATATTTTATATAATTATTTTATTTTTAAAAAAAATTAATAATTATTGTTTTTCATATAAATTAATTTGTGTTAAATTAATTTATTTTAATAATTTTTTATAAAATCTTATAAAAAAATAAATAAATTTTATATTTAAATATTTTTTTAAAAATTTTTATAAATTTTATATTTAAATATTATTTTTATTAAAAATTTTAAAAATAATAATTTTTTTATAAATAAATATTATAAAAAAATAAAAAAATTAAAGTAGTGGATTTAAAAAATAAAAAAAACGTTCTATAATTTTTTTCCAAAATGGTCTTTTATACCAATTTTCTTTTTTAAGAATTTCAGAATTATTCATATAATTTCTTTGAATATAAGCAAGATTTTTTCCAAAATTATAATTATCTACTATAAGTGTAATTTCAAAATTTAACCATAAACTTCTCATATCTAAATTTACAGTTCCTATTAAACTTAATTGTTTATCAATTAAAATACTTTTTGTATGTAAAAATCCTCCAATAAACATATGAATTAATACTCCAGATCTTAAAAGTTTAGCAAAAAATACACGACTAGCCCATTTTACTAATATAGAATTATTTTTTTTTGGAATAATAATATGTACTTTAACTCCTCTTTGAGATGCAATACAAATTGCATTTAATAAATCATTACTAGGAATTAAATATGGTGTTGTTATAACTATTTGTTTATTAGCAGAATATATAGAAATTAATAAAGATCTATGAATTATTTCTTTTGGAAATCCAGGACCTGAAATAATTATTTGAATTGTATAATGAAATTTATTTTTATTAAAATTTTTTAATTTAATATTAGGTAATGAATTAAGAATACATTCTCCAGTTTCTATTTTCCAATCATAACAAAAAATAATATTAATAATTATATTAATATAACTTTCTATTCTAACCATAATATCAATCCATTGTCCTATTTTTAATTTTTTTTTAAATAAATTAGGATCAACCATATTCATACTACCAATATAAGATATATTATTATCTATTAAAATAATTTTTTTATGTTGTCTTAAATCCATTCTTCTTAAGAATATTTCAAAAATATTAATATTTAATGCTGAAATTATTTTAATACCTGAATCTTTTAATATTTTTGGATATTTAGTTCTAAATAAATTAATACTTCCAGCTAAATCTAAAATAATTCTACAACTTACACCTCTTTTTGAAGCTAAAATCAAAGCATCCGTTACTTTATCTACTAAACCACCTACTTTCCATATATAAAAAATAATATAAATATTTTTTTTAGCTAAATTTATATCTTTAATTAAATATATAATATATTTTTCATAATTATTAATTAATTTTATATTTTTACTTATTAAAGGATCTATTCCTTGATAATATTTACATAATTTCAATAATGATTTAGAAATTTTGCTAATTTTGTTAGAATATAAAAATTTAGAATTTTTTATATTTGAAACAAAATTTTGAATATATTTCCATATATTATTTATTTCTTTTTTTCTTTTCTTTCCAATATAAATTTCACCAAATAATAAATATGTTATTATTCCAATTAAAGGAAAAATATAAATAATTAATAACCAAGATATTAAGACTGAAATTATTTTTTTATTAATTATTATTCTTATAATAACACTTATAATAATTAACCAATATATTAAAGAAAATAAAAATTTTATTGCAAAATAAAATGTTGTCATAAAAGTTTCATCTTATAAATAAATAATATATTTATTTTTAATAAAAATTTTTATATTTTAATATAAATTTAAAATATTAAACAATTTTTTTAATCTTTATTAAAATTTTAAACATATTATATTTAATATATAAAATTATTTAAAAATAAAAATATAATTATAAATTGCTTCAATATTTTTTTAAATAAATTTTTTATATAAAATAAAATATAAAATTATTTTTTATATATAAATTTTATTAAATTTTACATAAATATATTATACATATATAAATAAGATTTTTTTATATAAAAATAAAAGCTCGATTTTTTAAAAATAAAATAATATAATATATTTATTATTTTGTTTTTAAAAAATTTTTATATTATATTTTATAATTTTTTATAAAAATATATTAAATAAATTTAGGAGATACTGTGTTTAACTGGTTTGAAAAGTTAGTTAATACATATCCTAAAAATAAAAAAAATTTTTTATCTAAAAATTTTTTTTTATTTATATGGTTTTGTACAAAAGGAATACGTATTTATTTCATAATAATGATATTACTTACATCTTTAATTAGTATATTTGAAGCTTTTTTATTTTCTATTATTGGAAAAATTATTGATTGGTTAAATAAAATTGAACCTTCTATTTTTTGGGAAAAAGAAAAAATAAATTTAATTATTTTATTAATAATATTAATTTTAAGTATTTTTTTAATATCAATACAATCTATGATTAAACATCAAACATTATGTGGAAATTTTCCTATGATGCTTAGATATATATTTCATTCTTTTATGATAAAAAAAAATATACAATTTTATCAAAATGAATTTTCTGGTAAAATATCTTCTAAAATTATGCAAACTGCAATAGCTACTCGTGACATATGTATGATTATTTCAGAAATTATGGTTTTTATTATAATTTATTTTTTTACTATGATTACAATAATAGGAAATTTTAATATATTAATGATTATACCATTTTTAATTTGGTTATTTTTATATATTATATCTATATATTATTTTGTTCCTAAACAATCCTTATTATCAAAAAATCAATCTAATGCTCGTTCTTTGATGATAGGTCGAATTACTGATACTTATAATAATATTATAACTATAAAATTATTTTCTAATTCTAAATTAGAAAAAAATTATATTATATATGGAATGAAAAAATTTTTAAAAACAGTAATAAAACAAATGAGAATAATTACAAGTTTTGAAATAATTAATCATTTTTTAAATATAATTCTTATAATTACTACTTTAAGTGAAGCACTTTGGTTATGGTCAAAAGAACTTATTAGTATTGGAGCTATTACATCTGTTACTATAATGTTATTAAGATTAAATAATTTTTCACATTGGATTATGTGGGAAATATCATCTTTATTTGAAAATATTGGTATTGTACAAGATGGAATTAATACATTTTCATATCAAAATAAAGTTAATGATATTCCTAATGCAAAAAAACTTTATATTAAAAATGGTGAAATTATATTTAAAAATATTAATTTTTCTTATAATTTTAATAAAAATAATAATATTGTTTTAAATAATTTTTATTTAAAAATAAATAAAGGAGAAAAAATAGGACTTATAGGAAAATCTGGATCTGGTAAATCTACCTTAATAAATTTATTATTACGTTTTTATGATATAAATAAAGGTAAAATTATTATAGATAACCAAGACATTTCTAAAATAAAACAAAAAAGTCTTAGAAGACAAATTGGTATGATTACACAAGATACATCTTTATTAAATAGATCTATAAAAGATAATATTTTATATGGAAAACCTTATGCCACAGAAAATGAAATGATTGATGCATCAAAAAAAGCAGGTGCTCATGATTTTATTGTTTCTCTTTCTGATAATAATGGAAAAAAAGGTTATGATGTATGCGTTGGAGAACGAGGAGTAAAATTATCAGGTGGTCAAAGACAAAGAATTTCTATTGCAAGAGTAATTTTAAAAAATGCTCCAATATTAATATTGGACGAAGCAACTAGTGCTTTAGATTCTGAAATTGAATTAGAAATTCAAAAAAATTTATATGAATTAATGAAAGGAAAAACAGTAATATCTATTGCTCATAGATTATCTACAGTTTTAAAAATGGATAGATTAATAATTTTAAATAATGGATCCATTATAGAAGAAGGAAAACATGAAGATTTAATAAAAAATAATAAATTATATTCTCGTCTTTGGTTTTATCAAAGTAGTAAAAATATATAAATAATTTTTTATTAATTTTTAAAATTTTTTATTTTAAAAAAATATTTTAATTTTTTAAAAATTTTTCCAAAATTTTCCATCACGATTAATCATAACTTCTGAATCTTTTGGACCCCAAGTACCTGCATTATATAATGATGGACGTTTATTTTTTAATTTCCATGCAATAATTATAGAATCTATCCATTTCCATGATTCTTCTATTTCATCATTACTAACAAAAAGATCTTTTTTTCCTTTCATTAATTCTAATATAAGTCTTTCATAAGCATCTATTTTAGGATTTTTTTTATAAAATTGTTTTGTTTTTAAGTTAATATTTATTTTTCTTTTTTTTAAAGCATATATATTATATGATTTAGGATTTTTGTTTAAAATTTCAATATCTATTTTATCATTTGGATCTAAACGAATAATTAATTTATTTTTAGGTAAAATATTACAAGAATCTTTAAAAATATTTAAAGATAAATCTTTAAAAAAAATTACAATTTCAGAATATTTTACAGGAAGTCTTTTTCCAGTTCTTAAATAAAATGGAACTCCTTTCCATTGCCAATTATCAATATTTACTTTAATAGAAACAAAGGTTTCTGTAAAACTATTTTTTATAGATTTTTTTTCTTCTAAATATCCAGGAACTTTTTTCCCATTTATATAACCACTTGTATATTGTCCTATTACAGTTTTATTATCAACATTTTTATAATTAATTTTTCTTAATGAACGTAATATTTTTATCTTTTCATCACGAATATTATTATATGTTAAACTTGTTGGAGCAGACATTGTTATTATAGTTAATATTTGTAATAAATGACTTTGAATCATATCACGCATTTGACCTACTTTATCAAAATATTCCCATCTTCCTTCTATTCCTATATTTTCAGCAACAGTTATTTGAACATAATCTATATATTGATTATTCCAATTATTAATAAATAAAGAATTAGCAAAACGTAATGTTAATAAATTTATTATTGTTTCTTTTCCTAAATAATGATCAATACGATAAATTTGTTTTTCTTTAAAAAATTTTGATAAATTTTTATTTATTTTTTTTGAAGATTTAAAATCGTTTCCTATAGGTTTCTCTAAAATAATTCTAGAACTTTTATTATTTATTTTTGATTTTTTTAAACCATTAAAAATAGATAAAAAATTATTTGAAGAAATTGCACAATAACTAATTGTAATTCTTTTTTTTTGATTAAGTTTTTTTTTTAATTTATAAAAATTTTCAGTTTCATTTATATCTAAATTATAAAAATTTAATCTAGAACTAAATTTTTTCCATAATTTTTTATTAATTTTTTCTTTTATAAAACATTTTAATTCTTTATATACTATATTTTTATAAAATTTTATACTCCAATTTGCTCTACCAACACTTATTATTTTAGTATTAGGGTGAAGTATTTTTTTTTTTTCAAGATTATATAATGCAGGAAATAATTTTCTACGAGATAAATCTCCTTTTGCTCCTAAAATTATTAAATCACATGCTTGAACATAACAAAATATTTTAGACAAATTTTTTCCTTTTTAATATGAAAATATTATTTATTAAAAATTTTAATTAATAAATTATTAAATTTTAAAAATTTTTAAATATTTATTTAAAATAAAAAAAAATAAATAAAAATTATTAAATAATTTTTATTTAAATTTAATAAAATATTGAATATTTTGATATATTTATTAAAGGTTGAGGATATAAACCAAAAATTAATATAAATAAAGAAATTATAAAAATTAATATTTCATTAAATTTACAATATTTATTTTTATTAATTTTTTTTAATAAATTATTATTAATAGGATAATAAATATTAATTATAATACGTAAATAATATGAAATTCCAATAATATGTCCTAAAAATATAGAAAAAATAATATACCATAATTTATTTTTAATACATAAAAATAATATGTAAAATTTACTTATAAATCCAATAGTTAATGGAAAACTAGATAATGAAAATAATGCTATACTAAAAGAAATTGCTAATATTGGTTGTTTCCAAAACAATCCTTTATAAAAAGACATTTTATTTTTATTTTTAATATTATAATAATTAGATATAATAGTAATTATACTAAATAATATTAAATTAGATATAATATAACTAAAAATACATAAATTAATAGATTCAATAGAAATAAGATCATTATTTATTGTAATAAAATTTATTATAATATATCCCATATGAGATATGGAAGAATATCCTAACATTTTTTTAATATTTTTTTGTTTATAAGCTAATAAATTTCCTAAAATAATAGATAAAATTGCAAATAAAGAAAATATAATTTTTATTGAAGTATTATTAATTAAATAAAATATTCTTGTTGCAACAGAAAATATTGCTATTTTACTAACAGTAGATATAAAAATTATTAAAGATGTAGGAGAATTTTTATAAACATCAATTGTCCAATAATGAAAAGGTACTAATGATAAATAAAAACTAATACCAGATATTATCATTCCTATTCCCATTAAAAATATTTTATTATGATTTATATCGTATATAAATAAAATATTTTTAATTTCTTCAAAAGATAAATTACCAGTTTTAGAATAAATTAATGCTATTCCAAATAAAATTAAAGAAGATGATATAGTAGATAAAATAATATATTTAATACTTGTATTTAATGAATTTTTTTTTTTAAAAATATAATTCATCATTCCAAAAATAGGAATAGAAATAATTTTTAATCCTATAAAAAAAGAAATAAAATTATTAGAAATAGAAAGAAAAATAGCTCCTATAGTAGATATTAATAATAATATATAAAATTCATCATAATATGATGTATATTTTTTTAAATAAAGAAATGAAATTATAGATGTAATTAAACTAGAAATTAATATTAAAAATATATAAAAAATAGAATAATTATCCATTATAATTAAAAAATTATGATAAAAAATATTATTTTTTTTTATAAAAAATAAAGATAATATTGATATATTTAATGAAATAATAGTAATTATATAAGAATATATTTTTTTTTTAAAATTAAAAGATGTTGTAAGAATTAAAATAACTATTGTTAATCCAAGAATCAACAACGGAAATAGTATAATTAGTTGTTGAAAATTTTTTATCATCAGAAGTTATAACCTTATGATTTAATGTATAAAATTAAATTAAAATTTATGTAAAACAATATTACAAGTTTTTTTCATAAGTATTGAAGTAATATCAATAATTAATTTTGGAAAAAATCCAATAAAAATAATAATAAAAGATATAAAAATTAATATTAAATATTCATATATATTAGTTTTTTTAATAAAATTATTTAATTTTATAGGCCCATAATATATACGAAATATCATATTTAATAAATTTATTGAATAAAAAAATATTCCACAAATAACTAATATAGTTATTATTGGATATATATTATATAGTCCAATTAACATAGTAATTTCTCCAATAAAATTACCAGTCCCTGGAACTCCAATCATACATAAAATAAAGAAAAAAGAAAAAGTTTGTATATATTTTAAATCTTTTAATAAACCTCCCATTTTATTTATATTATTAGTTTTAACTATTTTATATAGTTGACTACTTATAATAAATAAAGCACATATAGATAAAGTATGACAAATTATTTGTATAATAATACCTTGATAAACCAAATGATTAAAAGAATATATAGAAATTAATAAAAATCCCATATGAGATATACTAAGATATGAAATCATTTTTTTTATATTATTTTGTGAAAAAGAAACAAAAGATCCATAAATTATATTAAAAATTCCTATTATTATAGCTATAAAAGAAAATTTATATGATGCATGAGGAAATATAGGAATAATAAATCTTATTAATCCATAATATGATGTCTTTATTATTAAAGAAGATATATCTATTGATCCATTTGTAGAAGAGCTTTTATGTAAACTTGGTAACCATCCATGAAATGGAATTAATGGAATTTTTATTGCAAATGGTAAAAAAAATCCTATCATTATTAAATATTCATGTAAATTTGACATTTTAGTTTTTAATAATAATTCATAATCAAATGTTAATACTTTAGTAGAATAATAATGTATTATAACTAAGGATAAAATAGATATTAACATTAATAAACTTCCAAATTGACTATAAATAAAAAATTTTTTTATAGAAAAAATATTATATTTTATTGTATTTTTTTTATTACCATATAAAATAATTAAAAAAGATATAGGAATTAATATAATTTCCCAAAAAAAGAAAAATAAAAATAAATCAATTGATAAAAAAATTCCTATAATTCCACTTAATACAAATAATAAATTAAAATAAAAAAATCCATTAAATTTTTTTATTTTATTCCAAGAACATAATATAGATATTATTCCTAAAATTATAGTTAAAGATATCATTATTAATGATAATTCATCTATTGCAAAATGAAAATTTATTCCAAAACTTGGAATCCATTTAACAAAAAATTCATCTTTCCATTGAAAAAAATTATTTTTTTGAAAAATAAAATTATTTTTTTGTAAAAAAATCCACTCTAATATTATTAAATATAATGATATTATCATGCTTATTAATGCAATCCAACATGGTAAACTATTATTAATATAAGTAGATTTCCAACATATTAATCCTCCAATAAAAGGAATGAATATTAATAAAGGCAATAACATTTAATTAATCCTTTGAAAAATATAAAATTTATTTAATTTAATAAATATTAAATAAATTTAATTTTTATTAAAAAAGTTAAAAATTAAATAAAATATATCAATATATTTATATTAATAAAAATATTATTATTAATAATCCTAAAAATATTGATATATAGGATGTACTAATATTTTTTTTTAAAATATTATTTGATTTATTAATTATTGAATAAATTTTTAATATATTTTTATTTATAAAATAATTTATAGGATCAATTTTTAAATATTTTGAAATTAATAAAAAAGGATAAACAAATATTTTTTTATATATAAAATCAATATTTTTTGGATTAAAAATATAATAAAATAAAAATTTATATAATTTATTTTTTTTTATAAAAATCAATATTTTTTTTGAACTACCCCAAATGTAATAAGATATTATTATTCCTAATATAATTAATATACTAGATATTAATTCAATATAAAATAATTTTTTTTTGTAAAACAAATTTTTTATAAAAAATTTGTTTATTGGAAGAATTGTCCATGGACCAATAAAAATTGATAAAAAAATTAATAAAAATAAAGAAAAAATTTTAAATATATATTTTTTTTTTATATAAAAAGGATTAATTTTTTCTTTTTTATAAAAAATTATTAATATCATACGAAATATATATAATACAGTAAAAAAAGATCCTATTATTGCAATTATAAATAAAAATAAATGATTTTTTTCTAATGTTTGTAATAAAATTAAATCTTTAGAATAAAAACTAGGAGTAATAAATGGAAAAGATGAAAGATAAAAAGCTCCAAATAAAAATAAAAAATATAATAGATAATTAGAATTTTTAAATATTCCAATTTTATAAATATTTTGTTCTTTATTATAAAAATTAATTAAATAATCAGAAGATAAAAATAATAAAGACTTTATAAATGCATGAATTATTAGATGTAAAATAGCTAAATACCATTCTTCTATACCTAGTGATAAGAAAATATAACCTAATTGACTCATGGTTGAATATGCTAATATTT
Organism: Sodalis-like secondary symbiont of Drepanosiphum platanoidis; assembly: GCF_964059955.1. Lineage (GTDB taxonomy): Bacteria > Pseudomonadota > Gammaproteobacteria > Enterobacterales > Enterobacteriaceae. The sequence goes on along the minus strand of NZ_OZ060924.1, from coordinate 78,197 downwards.
TTTTAATATTTTTCTCTGATAAAGCAAAAATACTAGTCATAATTATTGTTATTGATCCTATAATAGATATTATATATAATAAATTAGGAAAATATAAAAATAATTTGTTTATTCTAGATATTAAATATATACCAGATATAACCATAGTAGAAGAATGAAGTAATGCAGAAGATGGAGTTGGAGCAGACATTGCATCAGATAACCAAGTATTCAATGGAATTTGTGCAGATTTTCCTATAGTACCAATTAATATTGAAAACATAGCTATATAAATAGATGTAGAATTTTTAAAAATTTCTTGATTTTTTTCTAAAAAAAGAGTTGTAAAATTTAATGTATTAAACTTATTATATAAAATAATCATAGAAAAAATTAAACATAAATCTCCAATTCTAGTAATAATAAAAGATTTCATAGAAAAAATTATATTTTTATATTTTGTATAATCAAATCCAATAAAAAGATAACTACAAATACCAACTCCTTCCCATCCAATATACATTACAAGAAAATTATCTGATAAAATTAATAATATCATACTAGAAATAAATAAATTCATATATGAAAAAAAACGTCTATAATCTTCTGTTATTTTTATATAATTTATTGAATAAATATGAACTAATAATCCTATAATAATAACTATTAATAATATCGTAATAGAAAGATCATCTAAATAAAGATTTAATGAAATATTAAAATTATTAATATCTATCCAATTAAATAATTTTTGATTATATATATATATATTTTTTTTTGAATTTTTTATAAAATCTAAAGTTACTAAAAAAGATATAATAAAAGATAAAAAAATACTTCCAACACCTATTATAGATATAAATTTTTTAGAAGATTTATTACAAAAAAAAGTTAACAATAAAAATCCTAAAAAAGGAAATAATATTGTTAAATATAATAAATTCATTTTTTTATCTCACTAATTTCATTAATATTTAATTTTTTATTTATTAAACTAATTTGTAATATTAATGATAAAATAATTCCTGCTTCAGCAGCAGAAGTAGTAATTATAATAATATACATTATATGTCCTTCAACTTGTTTCCAATAACTTCCTACCATTATAAATGCTGCAGCTGAAGAATTTATTATAATTTCTAAACTAAATAATATAAAAATTATATTTTTTCTAATTAAAACCCCTATATTTCCTAATGAAAATAATATAAACATTAATATTAAACTATTTGATAATAAAATCATTATTAAATTACTCTTTTAATTTTTTAAACTATTTAAATAATGTTTGAAATTTCTTCCCATATATAATGCTGATATTAAACTAGATAATAATAACATAGAAGATAATTCTACTAAAATTGAATATGGTCCAAATAAAGAAATTCCAATATTTTTTGCTTCAATATTATTAAAATAAATAATTTTATTTTTTAATGATTCATTTATTAAAAAATAAAAAAATATATTAAAAATTATTAAAATAAAAAAATAAAATAAATATTTATTTTTTAAAAAAATAAAATATTTATTTTTATTTATTTTTTTTCCAGAATCTAAAAGCATTACAATAAAAATAAATAAAATCATTATTGCACCTGCATAAATAATAATTTCTAATGATCCTGCAATATAAGATCCTATAGAAAAAAACATACAAGAAACAGATATTAATGATAATATTAAATAAAAAAGAGAATAAACTGGATGTTTATGAAAAATTACTATACAAGTAGATATTATAGATATAATACCAAAAATATAAAATATTATTGACATAATAAATTACCTTAAGGAAGTAAATTTTTAACACTAATTGGAGAAAATTTATTTTTAGATAATTTTTTATTTTTTTTAGAAAAATTTATTCCACTTTTTTTATAAAAATCATAATCAGGATATTTACCAGGACCTGAAATTAATAAATTTTTTTTTTTATATAATAAATCTTTTCTTTTAAATTCACTCATTTCAAAATCTGGAATAAGTTGTATTGCAGTAGTTGGACATGCTTCTTCACATAAACCACAAAAAATACATCTAGAAAAATTTATATTAAAAAATTTTGGATACCATCTACCATTTTTTTTTTCTGATTTTTGTAAAGAAATACATCCTACTGGACATACAACAGAACAAAGATTACATGCTACACATTTTTCATCTCCATTTTTATTTTTTGTTAATATAATTCTTCCTCTATATCTAGATGATAAATTTAATGAAACATCTGGATATAATATTGTTTCTCTTTTATTAAAAGATTGAATAATAATTAACCATATACTTCTTAAAATTGTTATAGATCCTATAATTATTTTTTTAAAAATCATAAAATTTATCCATATAATTTTAACTTTTATATAAAATAAAAAATGCAGTTCCAATAAGATTTAATAATGTTATTGGTAAACATACTTTCCAACTAAACATCATTGTTTGATCATATCTAGGATATGGAATTGCTGCTCGAACTATCATAAAAAATATATTAAAAAATAAAGTTTTTATAAAAAACCAAAAAAATCCTGAAAAATATGGTCCATATCCTCCACCAAAAAATAATATTACTAAAAAAGCAGAAATAAGAGTCATTCCTATATATTCTCCTATAAAAAATAAACCAAATTTTATACTAGAATATTCTATTCTATATCCATCAGCAATTTCTTGTTCAGCTTCTGGTTGATTAAATGGATGTCTATGACATGCAGCCATTCCTGATATTAAAAAAGTAATAAATCCTAAAAATTGAGGAATTATATTCCATAAATTTTTTTGTGAAATAATAATATCTTTAATATTAAAAGATCCAGCACGTGCTACTACTCCCATTAATGAAAGACCAAGAAAAACTTCATAACTTAATGTTTGTGCAGTAGCTCTAATAGATCCAATAATAGAATATTTATTATTACTAGACCAACCAGAAAAAATAATTCCATATATAGATAGTCCAATCATCATTAAAAAAAATAAAATACCAATATTAGTATCTATAATTGTTATATAATTATTTAATGGAATAATAGAAAATACTAATAAAAATGAAATAAAAGAAATAATAGGAGAAATAATAAAAAAAAATTTATGAGAAAATTCAGGAATCCAATCTTCTTTAAAAAACATTTTTAACATATCTGCAAATAATTGTAAAGATCCTTCCCAACCAACTTTATTTGGACCATATCTATTTTGAAAAAAACCAATTATTCTTCTTTCAATGAAACTCATATATGCACTAAAAAAAATTATACCTCCTAAAAAAAATAATGATTTAGATATATTTAAACTAGTATTTAATATTTCTTTTTTTATAAAAATCATATATTAATTTCCAAAAAATTTTTAGCAATTGATCCTAAAAAAACTTTAGGAATATTAGGAAATCCAATAGATAATCCTATATGACCTATATTAATTTTTTTATTAAATTTTATAGGAAGATATATTTTTTCTCCTAAACAATAAAATGATAATAAAGAATTTTTTTTTAATTTCATCCAAGAAAAATCATTTTTATTTATATAAACATAAGACTTAATCATAACTTTTTGTATTGTTGAAGAATATCTTGAAGTTTCATCATTTCCAAATAAAGACCAAAAAGAAATTATATTATATTGATTTTTTTTATAAAAAAATTTAATAGGTGTTTTATTAAACCAATTTAATTTAATATTTTTATTTTTAAAAAGAATAAGTCCAGGATCTCCATGTTTTAAATGTCCTCCTATTTCTTTTTGAAATTTATTCCAAGATTGATTTGAATTCCATCCTGGATACCATGCAAATGGTATTTCTTTTCTAATTATTTCAGGAGAATTATTAATATCTGGAGAAAAAGAAAATATTGTATCTTTATCTTGAGATGTTTTAGGTTCATTTATATTATATGTAGAATACATTGAACTAATTCCACTATAACGATTAGGAGATCTTGATAACTTTTGTCCATTAAAAAGAATATTTGAACTTAATGATACATTTTTTAATTTTTTTAAATTTTTAATATTAGATGATATTTTATTTATAATTTCATCAAGATTTTTATAAAAATTATTTTTTTTTAAAAAATTAATATTTATTAAATTTAATAATTTCCATGATTCTAAAATTTTTATTTTTTTATTATATGGATAATAATCTAAACATTTAAAAAATCTTTGAGCTCTTCCTTCATAATTAATTACTGTTCCTGAACTTTCAGCAAAATTAGCAACAGAAAAATTTAATGTTCCCTTTTTATAAGTTTTTGTTTTTAAATGATCTAATATAATAATATTTTTAATTTTAGATAAAAAATTATTAATATATGATTTTGTTTGATGATAATATAAATCATTTTCTAGTATTACTAAACTATCTATTTTTTTATTTTTTGATAAAAAAACAGCTTTATCTAAACTCTTTCCTTTAAGTAAAGCTAATCCTAAACTATTAACATAATTTACTAAAAGAACTATTCCTACATTATTACCATTAATTTTTAAAGATCTTGCAATATTATATGCTGATTTAATTATTGAAATATTACCTGAATTCATTCCAGAAATAATAAGAGGTTTTTTTGATTTTAATAAAATATTAGATATATAATTTATTTTATTTATTAAATAATTTTTTGTATTTTTTATATAAGGAGATGAATTATTTATATGATTAGCTATAGAAAATCCAAATTTTATTTGATCTTCTATTGAAGAATAATAATTCCAACTAGAAATATCATCTAATTTTGTTTTATATGTATTAGTAATAAATAAAAAATTTTTATTATCTTTTTTTAAATTTTCAATAGAATTAGAATCCCATATAGGAATATTATTTTTTTTTGATTCTTTTATTAATTTATTTTTCATTGCTTGACGTACAGCTAATGATATTCTTGGACTGGTTTGTGTTATATCTTCTCCTAATATTAATATTGTATCATAGCTTTCTATTTCTCTTAATGAAGGAGTATGAATTCCTCCTTTTTTTAATATATTTAAAATAAGATTTGTTTGTTGATGTTCATTTTCTATAATTCCAGAAAAAAAATTTTTATATCCAACCAATTCTAATAAAGAAAAGTTACTTTCTATACTTGCTCTTGGTGAACCTATACCAATTGTTCTTTTAGAAAATTTTAAAATATTTCTTGCTTTTTTTATAGCTTCATTTTTTTTAATTTCAATTAAAACATTTTTTTTATTTTTTTTTGAATAAATAAATTTATTTTTTATATTAACATATTCATATCCAAATCTTCCTCTGTCACATAAAAAATAATGATTTATAGTACCATTATAACGATTTTCAATTTTTTTTAAAACTCCTTGACGACCTCCAAGAGAAATATTACAACCAACACTACATTGATGACAAATACTTGGAGAAAATTGCATATCCCATTTTCTATTATAATTTTTAGAGTTAATTTTATCACCAAAAACACCAGTTGGACATATTTCTATTAAATTTCCTGAAAATTCATTTTCTAAATTTCCATCATTTAATCTTCCAAAGTATATATTATCATGAAAACCATAAACGTTTAAATCACTTCCTCCAGCATATTCTTTATAAAAACGTACACATCTATAACATGTTATACATCTATTCATATTATGAGAAACAAATGGACCTAAATTTTGATTATTATGAGTTCTTTTTTTAAAACGATATCTACGTTTATAATGTTCATTCATTATTGTCATATCTTGTAAATGACATTGACCAGCCTCTTCACATATAGGACAATCATGAGGATGATTAATCATTAAATATTCTATGATATTTTTTCTAAAAGTTTTTGCTTCAGAATCATTAATAGAAATAATACTTTTATTCATAACTTGTGTCATACATGACATTACTAATTTTCCATTTGTATCTTTAGAATTTATATATTGTTTAACTGCACATTGTCTACAAGATCCAATACTCCCTAATATAGGGTGCCAACAAAAATAAGGTATATCTAATCCAACAGATAAACAAGCTTCTAATATATTTTTTTCTTTTTTAATTTTATATTTATTTCCATCTATAAAAATAGTAATCATAATTTAATTTGCTTATTTGTTGAAAGTTAAAAATAATAAAATAAAATAAAATATAAAAAAATAATTAAAAAATTTTATTAAAAATTTTAATATATAAATTAATTTTTATATATTTTTTTGTATTCCAATAATTTTATCAATGTTAAAAATTTTACTTTTTTTAATTCCATTTTTAAATTCATCGATGAAATAATTCATAGAACTTTTTAAAGGTTCTGATGCTCCTGGTGCATGTGCACAAAAAGTTTTTCCTGGACTTAATGAAAAACATAAATCTTTTAAAGTTTTTATATCTTCTTTATATCCTTCTTTTTTTTCTAAATCATATAATATTTTTACTATCCATGGTAATCCCTCACGACATGGTGTACAAAATCCACATGATTCTCTAGAAAAAAATTTTTCAATATTTAATACAACTGAAATAATACTAGTATTAGAATCAATAGCCATTGAAATAGCTGTTCCAAGTCTACTACCTACTTTAGAAATTGATTCAAAATCCATTATTACATCTAAATGATTTTTAGTTAAAAAAGCAGTACTAGCTCCTCCAGGTTGCCATGCTTTTAGAGAAAGACCATTTATCATTCCTCCTGCATAATCTTCAAAAATTTCTCTAGAAGTTATACCAAATGGAAATTCCCATATTCCAGGATATTTTACTTTTCCAGAAAATCCCATTAATTTTGTTCCTGTATCTTTGCTTTTTTTTTTATTTAAATTTTTATAAAATTTTAAACCATGTTCTAATAATGCAGGTAAATTACATAAAGTTTCTACATTATTTACACAAGTAGGTTTTCCCCATAATCCAACACTAGCTGGAAATGGAGGTTTAGATCTAGGATTTGCTCTTTTTCCTTCTAAAGAATTAATAAGAGCAGTTTCTTCACCACATATATATCGTCCTGCTCCACTATGTATAACAATTTCTAAATTAAATCCACTATTAAAAATATTTTTTCCTAAAAAATTAAAATTTTTTGCTTCATTAATAGCACGAAAAATATATTTTATAGCATTTATATATTCTCCTCTTATAAATATATATGAACGAGTAGAATTAATAGCAAATGATGCTATTAAAATACCTTCAATAAGTAAATGTGGTAATCTTTCCATTAAAAAACGATCTTTATATGTACCAGGTTCCATTTCATCAGCATTACAGATTAAATATGATTTATTATTTTTTGTATTTTTTGAAATTAATTCCCATTTTATTCCAGTAAAAAATCCAGCTCCTCCACGACCTTTTAATTTAGAATCTTTTACTAAATTTATAATTGAATTTTTAGACATTTTAGAAATAGCATTAAATGCTCCTTTATATCCATTTTTTTTTATATATTCTTTTATCCAAACTGTTTTATTATCATTACGCATTCTCCATGTAAGAGGATGTGTTTCTTGAAAACGTAATAAACGTTTTATCATATATATTTTCCTAGTATATATTTAATTTTATCAGGTTTTAAATACATATAAGTAACTTCATTAATCATCATTGATGGTCCTTTATCACAGTTACCTAAACAACAAGTAGGAAGTAAAGTAAATTTTTTATCTTTACTAGTTTGTCCTGGATTAATATTTAAATATTTTGAAATTTTTTTTTCAATATTAATGTATCCATTAATATAACATACAACACTATCACAATATCTTATAATGTATTTTCCAACTTTTTTTCTAAAAATTTGACTATAAAAAGTAGCAATACTATCTACATCTGTTTTTGAAATATTTAATATTTTTGCAATAGATTTAATTATTTCATCAGAAATCCATCCTCTATTTTTTTGAACAATTTTTAAAGCTTCAACAACAATAGATCTTGAAGTTTCATAATATTTCATTTCTTTCTTTATACTAATTAATTCTTTATTAGTTAAATTATAAACATTATTTTTTTTTAACATATTATTTTAAATAAATTTAGTTTTAAATATAATTATTATCTATCAACATCTGACATTACAAAATCAATACTTCCTAGATATACAATTAAATCTGATATTAAATTTCCACATATAACAGATGGAATTTGTTGAAGATGAGGAAAACTTGGAGTACGAATTCTAGTTCTATAACTCATTGTTCCTCCATCACTTATTAAATAATAACTGTTAATTCCTTTAGTAGCTTCAATCATTTGAAAAGATTCATTAGCAGGAAGAATTGGACCCCATGAAACATTTAAAAAATGATGAATAAGAGTTTCAATATGTTGTAAAGAATGATTTTTATCTGGAGGAGTTGTTAATGGATGATCAGCTTTAAATGGACCATTAGGCATATTTTTTAAACATTGATTTAATATTTTTAAACTTTGATATATTTCTTCAAATTTTATCATAACACGATTGTAAGAATCACTAATTCCATTTCCAATTGGAACATCAAATTCAAAATTTTCATAACCAGAATATGGTCTTTTTTTTCTTATATCAAAATCAATTCCAGTTGCACGTAAACCAGCTCCAGTAATTCCCCAATTTAAAGCTTCTTTGTATCTATATGATCCTATTCCTATAGATCTATTTTGTAAAATACTATTTTTTAGTCCTAAATTCATATATAATTTTAATCTTTTAGGAAGCCATTTTAATAAATTTATTAAAAATTTATTCCATCCATTAGGTAAATCATTAGCTAATCCTCCTATTCTAAACCAAGCTGGATGCATTCTAAATCCTGTAATTGATTCTATTATATCATATATTTTTTGACGATCTGTAAATGCTAAAAATACAGGAGTAATACTTCCTACATCTTGCATATAAGTACTTATATATAATAAATGACTATTTATTCTAAATAATTCAGATAACATTACTCTAATAACTTTAACTCTATCAGATACAATAATACCTGCAATTTTTTCAATAGCTAAAATATATGGCATTTCATTTACACATCCACCAAGATATTCAATTCTATCAGTATATGGAATATAATTATGCCAAGTTTGTCTTTCAGCTATTTTTTCTGCTCCTCTATGATGATATCCAATATCTGGTATACAATTAATAATTTCTTCTCCACTTAATTGAAGAATAATTCTAAAAACACCATGAGCTGATGGATGATTTGGACCAAAATTTAAAAACATAAAATTTGAATTTTTTTTATCTTTTAAATTCCATTCTTTTGGTTTAAAAACAAGAGATTCCATTAATTTATTTTCTTTTTTTTTTGTTAAATTAAATGGATTAACTTCAGTAGCTCTTGATAAATAATCTTTTCTTAATGGATATCCCTTCCAATAATTAGGCATAAGAATTCGAGTAAGATTAGGATGTCCATCAAAAATAATTCCAAACATTTCCCATGTTTCTCTTTCATACCAATTAGAATTTAAAAAAATATTTGTTATTGTAGGTATATGTAAATCATTTATCTTAAGAGAAACTTTAATTATAATATCAGAATTTCTTTCAATAGATATTAAATGATAAAAAATTGTAAAATCTCTTGTAAGATAAAAAACATTTTTTGTTCTTAATCTTTCATCTATTCCATGTAAATCATATAACATAATATATGGTTTATTAATATTTTTTAAAAAATTAAGTATATTTAAAATATTTTTTCTTTTAACCCATATTACAAGAGTTTCTGAACAAATTACCTGTATAGTACAAATATTTTTATTAAATTTTTTATAAATATCATAAATTATTTGATTTTTTATATGTTTTTTTTTATTAATAGATAAAGAAGAGTTTTTTTTATAAATAAAATCTTTCATAATTTATATATACCATAAAATTTATTTAAAAATTAATATTAAATATTTTCAGGAGAACGTAAATTATTCATTTTCATTCTTATTTTATTTTTTATAGATTTTTGAGATTTCATTTTAGGACGATATATACCTTGATCACCTAAAATCCATGATAAAGGTCTTCTTTCTTTATTTATAGATTTTTTTAATAAAAGTAAAGCTTCTATATATGCTTCTGGTCTTGGGGGACAACCAGGAATATAAATATCAACTGGAAGAAATTTATCTACTCCTTGTACAACAGAATAAACATCATACATACCACCAGAATTAGCGCATGCACCCATAGAAATAACCCATTTTGGTTCAAGCATTTGATCATATAAACGTTGTATTATTGGTACCATTTTAATAAATGGAGTACCAGCAATAACCATAAGATCAGATTGTCTAGGAGAAGGTCTAATAACTTCTGATCCAAATCGTGATATATCATGTACAGAAGTTAATGAAGATATCATTTCAACATAACAACAAGATAATCCAAAATTATAAGGCCAAAGTGAATTACTTCTACTCCAATTAACTATATTATGAATTATTTTTTCTAATTTTATTAAAAAAATATTTTTTTTATAATGTTCTATAGGATCATTTTTAATATTTTTTTTTTTATGTAATGGATATTCATTATTTTCTTGATTTAAATCTATTTTAGTAAGAGTATAATCCATAAATATTTTACCTAAAAGTATTATTAATAATAAATATTATATAAATTTTTTATAAAATATTTTTTTTTGTCCAATTCATTAAATTAGATTTTATTATATATAATAAACTTATTAACATTATAAATATATAAATTATTATTTGTATAAATCCTATCCAACCTACTTCTTTTATTGAAACTGTCCAAATATATAAATAAAGAGATTCAACATCAAAAATAACAAAAAAAATAGCTATTAAATAAAATTTAATTGAAAATTTTAAACAAATATGATCTGCTGAACTTATTCCAGATTCAAATGGAATATTTTTTGATATAGATTCAGATTTTCCACCTAAAAAATAACTTATTAATATCATAATTATAGATATAAAAAATGTACCTAAAGAAAAAAATATAAAAGATAAAAGTTGATTAGATATAAGCATATAAGTTATTATTTATAATATTTTAAATATATTTAAAAAAATTTTTAAAAAAAATAAATAAAATTTTTAAAAAAAATTATTTATTATTTAATTTATATATATTATATCTTTTATTTAAAAAAAAAGAAATAAAATATAAATTTTTATTAAAAACATATATATTAATTATATATATTTTAATAATTAAAATTTTTTTAAAATTTAAAATATTTATTTAAATAAATAAAATTATTTAAATAAAATTTATTAATTAATTTTTTATATATTAATATATAAAAGTTATATATATTATATAAACTAATAAATTTTATTTAATATATTTAAAAATATATATAAATTTTATATATAAAAATATATTATTTTTTAAATATTTTAATAGTATACATATATAATGTAATGGTATAATAATAAAATAATAAATTTTTTAAAAAATTTTATTATATTATTTATATTTAGTTTAATTTTTTATTTATTTATTAATAATAAAAATATATAAAATTTTTTAAATACCCCTTGAAGCAAATATAATTTGCCCCAATCTTTTAATTGTAAGTAAAGATATATAATATATAAATTTAAAATTTTTAAATTTTTTATAAAACAATAAATAAACTTTCTAATAGGAGAGTTATAAATGAAAATTCGTCCATTACATGATCGCTTGATTGTAAAACGTCAAGAAATTGAATCAAAATCAGCAGGCGGAATTGTTTTAACTGGATCTGCAGCTGGTAAATCAACTAGAGGAAAAGTTTTAGCAATTGGAAAAGGTCGTATATTAAAAAATGGTCAAGTCAAATCTTTAGATGTAAAAATTGGCGATACTATTATCTTTAATGATGGATATAATATAAAATCAGAAAAAATCGATAACGAAGAAATTTTAATAATGTCTGAAAGTGATGTTTTAGCAATTATTGAAAAATAATCGGCGCTTAACTAACTGAACTAAAGGATACATTATATGGCAGCTAAAGACGTAAAATTTGGTAATGATGCTCGTATAAAAATGCTACGTGGTGTAAATATACTAGCTGATGCAGTAAAAGTTACTTTAGGTCCAAAAGGAAGAAATGTTGTATTAGATAAATCTTTTGGAGCTCCAGCTATAACTAAAGACGGAGTATCTGTTGCACGAGAAATTGAACTTGAAGATAAGTTTGAAAATATGGGTGCACAAATGGTTAAAGAAGTAGCATCTAAAGCAAATGATTCTGCTGGAGATGGAACAACTACAGCTACTGTTTTAGCTCATTCTATAGTAAAAGAAGGATTAAAAGCAGTTGCAGCTGGAATGAATCCAATGGATTTAAAACGTGGTATTGATAAAGCAGTAATTGCTGCAGTAAAAGAACTTAAAAATATTTCTGTTCCATGTTCTGATTCAAAATCTATTGCTCAAGTTGGAACTATTTCTGCAAATGCAGACGCAACTGTAGGAAAATTAATAGCACAAGCAATGGAAAAAGTAGGAAAAGAAGGAGTTATTACTGTTGAAGAAGGATCTGGGTTACAAGATGAATTAGATGTTGTTGAAGGAATGCAATTTGATCGCGGATATCTTTCTCCTTATTTTATAAATAAACCAGAAACTGGAACAGTAGAACTTGATAATCCATTAATTTTATTAGTAGATAAAAAAATCTCTAATATAAGAGAAATGTTACCAATTTTAGAATCTGTTGCTAAATCTAGTAAACCTTTATTAATTATAGCAGAAGATGTAGAAGGAGAAGCACTAGCAACTATGGTTGTTAATACAATGAGAGGAATTGTTAAAGTAGCTGCAGTTAAAGCTCCAGGATTTGGTGATAGAAGAAAAGCTATGTTAGAAGATATAGCTATATTAACTAATGGAACAGTTATAGCTGAAGAAGTTGGTCTTGATTTAGAAAAAACAACAATAGAAGAACTTGGACAAGCAAAACGTATTTTAATAACTAAAGATACCACAACAATTATAGATGGTATTGGTAAAAAATCAGATATTAATAATAGAGTTGTTCAAATTAATCAACAAAAAGATGAAGCAACTTCAGATTATGATAAAGAAAAATTACAAGAAAGAGTAGCTAAATTAGCTGGTGGTGTTGCAGTTATAAAAGTAGGAGCAGCAACTGAAGTAGAAATGAAAGAAAAAAAAGCTAGAGTAGAAGATGCTTTACATGCTACTCGTGCAGCAGTAGAAGAAGGAGTAGTAGCTGGTGGTGGAGTAGCGTTAATTCGTGTAGCTAATAAAATTGAAAGCTTACGAGGAGAAAATGAAGACCAAAATGTTGGAATTAAAGTTGCAAGAAGAGCAATGGAAGCACCTTTAAGACAAATAGTAGAAAATTCTGGAGAAGAACCTTCAGTTATAACCAATAAAGTTAAAGCAAGTAAAGGAAATATTGGATATAATGCAGCTACAGAAGAATATGGAAATATGATTGATTTTGGTATACTTGATCCTACTAAAGTTACAAGATTAGCTTTACAATATGCATCATCTATTGCTGGTTTAATGGTTACAACAGAATGTATGATAACTGAACTTCCTAATAAAGAAGATAAATCTGATTTAGGTGGAACTGGTGGATCTGGTGGAATGGGTGGAATGGGTGGAATGAATGGAATGATGTAAAATTTTTTATATAAAATTAAAAAATTTTATTATATTTTTATATATAAAAACCCGGAAAAATTTCCGGGTTTTTTTATATAAATTTTATTTATAATTTTTATGGAGCTGGCGGGATTTGAACCCGCGTCCAAAATTTCTATTTCTATAAATCTACATGTTTAGTACAATCTTTTATATTTCAATTAATATGTGGAAAGACACACAAAAAATAATCTAACTTTTTAAGTTTTAAACGTTTTTATAAAAAAGTAAAATTTTAAAACGTTTTTCTTTAATTATAACCTCTATATTTCTTAATTTAAAGAAAAATTATGAAAAGAGGGAATCTTCAGTTTTTACTGATTTAAGCTGCCATTGCAACAGATTCGTACTTCAATTTATTTGCAATTATTTTTTAAGGTTTTTTACGAGTCCAACCTTACCTCGACATGCATTATAGATTTTGTAAATTTAGTCGAATCCATAATCAGCCCCAAATTTATTATTAATATTTTTATAAAAAATTATTTTTATTTTTTAATATACGTTTTTTTTCTATTTTCCAATCTTTATTTTTAATAGACATACGTTTATCATATTGTTTTTTACCTTTTACAACTGCAATTTTTAATTTAATCCAACATTTTTTCCAATATAATTCTAGTGCAATAATAGTTTTTTTTTTAATATTTATTTGATTTTTTAAAAATATTAATTCACTTTTATTTAATAAAATTTTTCTAGTACGAATATAATCGTATTCTTTTAAATTAAAATGATTTATTAATGGATTAAAATTTGCTCCTAATAAAAAAGCTTCATTATTTTTAATAGAAATATAACTATTTTTAATATCAACTCTATTTGCTCTTGAAGATTTTACTTCCCATCCTTTAAGTAATAATCCAGATTCTATTTTTTTTTCAATAAAATATTTATAATAAGCACTTTTATTTTTAGTAATACTTTTATTATTCATTTAATTTTTAAGAAATTTCTTATATAAGAAATTTAAATTAATTTTTAAAATTTTATAAAAAATATTAATTTTTTATAAAATATATTATATTTTTTATTTATATAAAAAAGTTAAAATAATTTAATTTATAAAATATTTTTTTGAATAATTTTAAAATAATTTTAATTAAAAATCAAATAAAATTATTAATTAAAAATTTATTTTTTTTAAAATTTAAAATATAAATATTTTATATTATTAATAATAAAAATTAAATAATTAATTTATTTATAATTTTTTTAGAAAAAAATATATAAAGATATATATTTTATATAATAAATATTAATCAATATTAATTATATTAATATTATAAAAATTTTTTTTAATATTTTCTAATTTTTCATTTCTAATAATTATAGATAAATCTCCAGTAAATAAATATTTTTCTTTTTTTAAAAAAAATAAAGATTTATTTAAAGATTTAAGATCATTTATTTTTTTATTAAAAAAAATTGGAATAACTCCACGATATAATGTAATTATATTTAATAAATATTTATTATTTGATAATACAAATATAGGTATATTTAATGAAATATTAGATATTATACGTATAATTTTTTTTGATGATACTGTTATAATAATTGAAGAAATTTTATTTAAATAATTTGTAGTATATGCAATAGATAAAATAAAAATTTTTTGAAAATCTTTAATATTTTTTTTTAAACAATTTTTAAATTTATTTTTGTATATTTTTTCTGATCCTTTACATATATTAGACATTGCACGAACTGTTTCAACTGGATATTTACCACTTGCAGTTTCTGCTGATAACATAACTGCATCACTACCATCTAATACTGCATTAGATATATCCATTACTTCTGCTCTTGTTGGTATTGGGTTTTTTATCATAGATTCCATCATTTGTGTAGCAGTAATTACAATTTTATTGTATTTTTTTGCACGAAAAATTATTTCTTTTTGTACTCTTGCTAATTCTGAATCTCCTATTTCTATAGCTAAATCTCCTCTTGCTACCATAATTACATCCGATGATGATATTATATCATCCATAGATTTTTTTGAAGAAACAGCTTCTGCTCTTTCTATTTTAGCAATAATTTTAGCATTACTTCCTGCTTTATATAATAATTTTTTAGCATATTTAATATCATCTCCAGTTCTTGGAAAAGATATTGCTAAATAATCTACTTTAATTTTAGCTGCTAATAAAATATCTTTTTTATCTTTTTTAGTAAGAGATTTTGCAGATAATCCACCTCCTAATTTATTAATTCCTTTATTATCAGAAATCTCTCCTCCTACAATTACTTTAGTAACTATATATTTTTTATTTGTTTTTAAAGTTTTTAATTGAATTTTTCCATCATCTAATAATAATATATCTCCAGGTAATATATCATTTGGAAGATTTTTATAATCAATTCCTACAATTTTTTCAGTTCCTTTTTTAGGTTTTATTCTAGAATCTAAAATAAATTTTTTTCCAGATATTAAAAAAATTTTTTTTTTATAAAAAGTAGATAATCTAATTTTAGGTCCTTGAAGGTCTCCTATAATTGAAATATATTTTTTTAATTTTTTAGCAATAAATCTAACTTTTTTTGCTCTTAAAATATGATCTTTATAATTTCCATGTGAAAAATTAAGTCTAACAGCATTAATTCCAGAAATAATAATCTTTTCTAAATTATTTTTTTTATCACTAGATGGTCCTAATGTAGCAATAATTTTAGTTTTTCTAATTTCTTTTTTCATAATTAACTCTATTAATTTATAAAAATTATTAAATTTAATTTTTATATAAAAAAATAATTTTTAAAAAATATTAAAATTTTATAATAAATACATATTAAATTATTTATATTAAAATTTTTATTAAAATAATTTTTTTAAAATATATATTTTTTTATTTTTAAAAAATTAAAAAATTATTTTTTATTTTTAATAATTTTAGTATATTTTTTTTAAAAATTATATTATTATTTTTTAAATAAAATTTTATATTAAATTTTTAATTTATTTAATTTTTTAATAAATAATTTATAAAAAATTTTTATAAATATATATATTTATATATAAAATATATAAATTAATAATTAATTAAAATATATATAATTTAATTAAAATTAATTAATATTTTTTTAAATAAAAAATTAAAAATTTTAAATATAAAAATATTAATTTATAAAAAATTAAAATTTTTTATTAATTAATATAAATTTATTTTATATATCAATAATATTTATATTAAATATTTTAATTATTTTATAAAAATTTAAAAAAAAATAATTATATGTTTTAATTTTTAATAAATAAATTAATTTTTAAAAAAATATTAAATATATACTTAAATTTATTATTAATAATAATAAAATATTGTAATAATGTTTTTTAAAAAAATTTTTAATAAAATTTAATTTTTGTATATTTAATTAATTTACAAAATTTAATTATAAATAATTAATAAAATTAATATAATATAAAAATATTTTAATAAATAAAATTTTTATTTTTATAAATTTTTTAAAAAAATTAAAATATTTTATATTTTATATATAGAATATAAATAAAATTTAAATATATATAAATAATATAATTATTTAGTTATTTTTTAATTAAAATATTTAAATTATTTTAAAATATTTTTTAAAGAAAATTAATTATTTAATTAAGTTTAACATATTTAAAAAAAATATTTTTAATATTTACTATTATTTTTAACATTGGAGACAAAATTAAATATGGAAATTTTTTTTACTATTTTACTTCTTACTTTAATGGTATCTCTTTCTGGTGTGATAACTCGTATATTACCTTTTCAGATTCCATTACCTCTTATGCAAATTTTTTTAGGTGCTCTTTTAGCATGGCCTCATTTTGGATTACATATTAATTTTAATCCAGAATTATTTCTTGTATTATTTATTCCTCCATTACTTTTTTCTGATGGATGGAAAACCCCTATTAAAGAATTTTTAAAAAATAGTAAAGAAATTATATCATTAGCATTTATATTAGTTGTAATAACAGTTATGGGAATTGGTTATTTAATATATTGGATGATTCCTAATATTACACTTGTTTCTGCATTATCTTTAGCAGCTGTTTTATCACCTACTGATGCTGTAGCATTATCTGGAATTGTAAATGAAGAAAGAATTCCTAAAAAAATTATAGATATCTTACAAGGAGAAGCATTAATGAATGATGCTTCTGGTTTAGTTTTCCTTAAATTAGCTATTGCAGGTGCTATGGGTACTATGAAATTTAATATTAGTAGCATATTTTTAGAATTTTTAAAAATATCTATAGGTGGATTACTTACTGGGATTATTGTAACTTGGGGTTATAGTAAATCTTTAAGAATTATTACAAGATGGAGTGGTGATGATTCGGCTACTCAAACAATATTATTATTATTATTACCATTTGCTGCATATTTAATAGCAGAACATATTGGTGTTTCTGGAATATTAGCTGCAGTATCATCAGGAATGACTATTGGACAGTCTAATATTATACGAAATGCTCCTTTATCAATGAGATTACGTGGAAATAGTATATGGACAATGTTAGAATTTATTTTTAATGGAATGGTTTTTATTATGTTAGGATTACAATTACCTGATATTATTTCTTCTTCCATTATTAAAGCTGAATTAGATCCAACAATTAATATTTGGAAATTATTTACTGATGTAATAATAATTTATATAGCTTTAATGACTTTAAGATTTTCATGGTTATGGTTAATGAAAAAAATTAGTTTAAAATTTATGAAAAAAAGATCTATGTTATTTGGAGAATATACAACAAAAGAAATATTAATAGCATCATTTGCTGGTATAAGAGGAGCTATTACTCTTGCTGGTGTTTTGTCTATACCAATGTTTTTAAAACATAATCCATTTCCATCAAGATATCAATTAGTTTTTATTGCTACTGGTGTAATACTTTTATCTTTAATTATTGGTATAATTTTTTTACCACTTTTACTTAAAGGAATTATTATTTCTGATAGATATTTTTATCAGAAAGAAGAAATAATGGCTAAAGCAATTGCAGCAGAAGCGGCTATTGAAAGTTTATATAAAACAGAAGAAAGATTAGCAAACAATTCTAAAGAAAATATAGATACACAAATTTTAAATGAAATAATATCTCTAGTAATTTGTAATTTAAGACGTCGTATTGATAGATATAATAATTTAGAAAATACTTTATCAATAGAAAATCTTGAAAGAAGAATAAGACTTAATGCTTTACATGCAGAGAGAAGTGAATATTATCATTTACGTGCTCAACAAAAAATTAGTAATGAAACATTAATAAAATTATTAAGAGATTTAGATTTTTTAGAAGCTTTATTAGTTGAAAATAATAATTAAATTTAAATTATTTATATAAAATTTTTATTAATTCTCTCAATTAAACCACTTTTTCTATTTACATTATTTTTTAATATATAATCTAAAATATTATCATTTCCATATAAAAAAAAACATTTACAAGTACGTGTAATAGCAGTATATAGTAATTCTCTTGTTAATATAGGTAATTTTAAATTAGGAAGAACTAAAGAAGTTTTTAAAAATTCTGATCCTTGAGCTTTATGAACTGTTATAGCAAAAGCAGTTTCATAAGATGGTAATTTATTTAAAGATATTTTATAAATTTTATTATCAAATTTTTGAAAAAAAGCATAAAAATTATTTTTTTTATAATCAAAAAGAAAAATTCCTATATCACCATTATATAATCCTAAAGATTCAGAATTTTTTGTAATCATTATAGGTTTTCCTATATAAAATTTTTTTGTATTAATATTAGAAATATTTAATATTTTATTTTTTATTAATTGATATTCTATTATTTTATTAAGTCCTTCTACACCAAATGGTCCCTTTCTTAGGGTACATAATAATCTATATTTATTAAATGTTTTTAAAATAGATTCTGGAGATTCATTGTTAATTATTTTTAATAAATATAATTTATAATATTTTATGCAATTTTTTATCATAAAAAAATAATCTTTTTTTGTTATTAAATTATAATAAAAAATATTTTTATTTTTTTTTGATTTAAGAATTTTTAATGATTTTTTTAAAAAACCCAAATTAATAGAATTAGATAATTTATTAATATTTGAATTTTTTTTAAAACGATAATTTGTTTTTAACATACAAAAATTATCATATATTCCTTTTTTTTGTAAAACATTAACTTTTTTAAAAATATTAATTCCAGTAAATTTTAATATTTCATTTATTCTAAATTTAGAATATCCTATATTAGATAACTTGCATATATCATTAAAAATAGATCCAGATTCTATTGGAGATAATTGATATTGATCTCCAATAAAAATAATTAATGCATTTTTAGGACATGCTATAATTATATTATAGAACATATGTAAATCTATCATAGATGATTCATCAATAATTAAAACATCTAAATTTAATTTATTAAAATTATTATAAAACATTTTTTTATTATTTTTTGTAGATCCAAGTAAACGATGAAGTGTAGTAGATTTTATAGATATATTTTTTAAAAAATTAGAATATTTTTTATTTTTTTTAATTGATAAATTTAATGTATGATGAAGATTTGCAGATGCTTTTCCAGTAGGAGCAGATACAATAATTTTAAGAAATAATTTTTTTTTAAGAAAAATTAAAGAAAGAATAAATTTTGAAATTATAAAAGTTTTACCTGTACCAGGTTTTCCAGATAAAATAGTTACTTTACGAGTTAATAAAATTAATATAGCTATTTTTTGCCAATTAATTTCTTTTAAATTTTTATAAGGAAATAATTTATTTAAGATTATTATTAAATTTTTTTTATTATATTTAAAACAATATTTATATGAATTTATAAAAAAATCAGCAATTATACATTCATATTTCCACATTCTATATAAATATAATTTATTATTATCTAATATAACAGGTCTTACATATTTACCATTACTTATAGCTGGTTCTTTTAATAAAAATAATTTCCATTTTTTTTTATTAGGATTTTTAAATAAATTCCATATTTTTTTTGCTAAAAATGGATATTTTTTATTAAAAAATTTTTTTGGATTATTTAAATATGATATAGATAAACATATATTTCCTTCTCTAAAAGAAGCACTTAAAGAAGAATAAGCAAAAAAAGACATAGGATTATGATTTTTTTCTAAAAACATAGCAAATTGTATATCTACTTGAGTCCAAATTCCTAAAACTTTTAATTCTTTAGCATAATCATAAATATTTTTAGTCATAAATATTACTTTTAAAATAATTAAATATTAATTTTTATTAAAAATTTATAAAACAAAATATATTTTTTTAAAAAATTATTTTATAAATAAATCATTTAATTCTTGAATAAGTAAAAAATTTGGACAATGAAAATAAACAGAATATTTAGAATATTTTGTATTTATTCCTCTTAAAAAAATATAAATAATTCCTCCAAAATTTTTTTTATAATTATAGTTTTTTAATTTATTAGATAAATATTTATGTAAAACTAATGTATATATATTATATTGTATATCATATCTATGTGAAATTATTGATTTTTTTATATTTTTTATAGAATAATATTTATCTTTATTTCCTAACCAATTAGATTTATAATCTATAATATAATATTTATTTTCTAACAAAAAAACTAAATCAATAAATCCTTTAAATATTCCTGTTATTTTAAATGAATCAATAAGTAAACTTTTTGAAGAAATTTTATCATATTTTTTACAAATTAAATCAATTGATTTAGTTTCTATATAATTATTTATAGGTAAATAAAAATTTAATTCAGAAATATATTGTTTATCTTTAAGACAAGAAAGAGAAAAATTATTAATAATAGGAAAATTAATAATATTTTTAATCCATTTAATAAGTAATTTTTCCCATATTATATTAAAATTATTTTCTATAATTTTTTTATTTAACCATTTCTTATCAAAAGTTTTTTGAAAATTAATTTTTTCAAGAATATTATGTAAAAAAATTCCTGCATGTTTTCCTTTAGGAAAGGTATGTACTGAAATTTTATTATCATTTTTTTTAATTTTTTTAAAATTATTATTAATATTTATTTTAAAATTTTTAATATCATTTTTTAATGAAATATTATTTTTTTGTAATGTTGAATAACTAATTATTTTATATTTTTTCCAATTTGGTTTTATCCATTGTTTAGAATAAAATAATTTATGATTATTTTTTTTTTCTATTTTTAAAATATTTTTTTTAATATTATTAACTTTTTTTACAATTATATTATTTTTTGTTTTTTTTTGTAAAATTAATAATTGATTATAAAGATAATCATAAACATTTTTTTTATTTTTTTTTAAAATATATCCTAATGCACTTACATTAAAAATATCATTATTAATTATTTTTTTTTTATTTTTAATAGTAGCAATTCCAATACTGCAATGATAAATTGATCTTGTAATAGCTACATATAATAAACGCATATCTTCAGATAATCTTTCTTCTTCTGAAGAAATTAAATTTTTTGAAAAATAATTTAAATTTAATTGTTTTTTATATTTTTTACGATTATAAAAAATAAGATTATTTTTTTTTCTAAAATCAAAAGCAAATGGTATAAATACTATTGGAAATTCTAATCCTTTAGATTTATGTATAGTCATAATTTTTATTAAATTTTTATCATTACTTAATCTTATTTTTTCATGATCTTCTGGATTATCAGAAATTTTTATTTTTTCATAAAACCAATCAATTAATAAAGATTTATTTTCTAATAAAAATGATTTTTTTTGTAATAATTCAGATAAATGTAAAAAATTAGTTATTTTTTGTTTATTATTTTTAATATAAATATTTAACATATTATATTTTGTTATTATATTCTTTATCATAGATAAAATTCCATAATTTTTCCAAATATTATAATATTTGGAAAAATTTTCTTTTATCTTTTCTAATTCATATTCATTATTATTAATGTTTTCTATTTGAGCTGAATTTAATCCAATAATACTTGTTGCACATGCACATTTAATATTATTATTTTTTTCAGGTGATATAGATGCTTTAAGAATTAAAAGTAATTCTTTTGCTTCATCAGTACTAAAAACACTTGTATTATCAGATAAATAAATAGATGGTATATTTAACTCTAATAATTCATTATAAATTAAATTAGCTTCATATTTATTTCTAACTAATACAGTAATATCAGATGATTTTAATAAAACAATTTTATTATTTTTTTTAAA
Organism: Sodalis-like secondary symbiont of Drepanosiphum platanoidis; assembly: GCF_964059955.1. Taxonomy (GTDB): domain Bacteria; phylum Pseudomonadota; class Gammaproteobacteria; order Enterobacterales; family Enterobacteriaceae. Next base: position 55,412 of record NZ_OZ060924.1, on the reverse strand, counting down.
AAATGCTTGATTATTATAAGATTTATTTAACCATAAATTTATAGTATATGCACAATGAGAAGACATAAATTTTTTATAATTTGTATTAGATATTTTAAATTCATTTTTTAACCAAAAATATATTGATGGTTGAGCAACATTTTTTATATAAAAATTCATATTTATATTTTTTTTAGAAAATTTACTTGGAATAAATTTAATATCTTCAAAAATAAAAGGATTTTTAATAAAATTAAATAAATAATTTATAGAACTTATCATTGTAGATGAAGATCTCCAATTTTTTTCTAAAGTATAAATTTTTTTAAATGTATTACGAATTTTTAAATAATTAAATATATCTGCTCCTCTAAATGTATATATTGCTTGTTTAGGATCTCCTATAAGTAAAAGTAAACAATTTTTTTTATTAAAATATATTTTCTTAAAAATTTTATATTGTTTGGGGTCCGTATCTTGAAATTCATCAATAATAGCAATAGGATAACGATTTATTATAGAATTTATTAAATTAATATTTAATAATTTATTAAAAATATCAAGTAAATCATCAAATCCAATAATTGAATTATTTTTTTTTTCACATAAAATAATTTTACGTATTTTATATATTGCTTTTATAATAATAAAATTATATAAAGACATATTTTTTTTAAATAAATTTTCTATTTCTTTTATAAGTTTTTTAAAAAAAATATTATTTGATTTATTTTTTATTTTTAATTTATTAAAATTAAATCTTTTTAGTTCTTTTGGAATATAATAATTATTATTTTTATCCATAGACCATAAGCTAATTTTTTTTATCCAAAATAAAACATTTTTTTTAGTATAAATTCTTTTATTTAATTCACAATCTTTTAAAGAATTTTGGATATTTTCATTTAATTTATTCCATTTTTTTTTAAATTTTTTAATTTTAAATACAATTTTATTATAAAATGTAGTAATTGATTGTTTTTTAAAAAAAGATTTTTTTATTTTTAATGAAAAATCTGATATATATAAAAATATATCTTGTAAAAGTTTTTCTGGACTATTCCATCTACTATAAATAATAGAAGATATTTCTGTTGTTAAATTAGAAAAATAACGACGCCAAAAATCTTCACTTGCTTGTTTTTGTAAAATATATTCATTTTCTAAAATCTTTTTTTTATATAAAATTCCAGAATAAATTATATCTTGATTTAATATTCTTTGACAAAAACTATGTATAGTAAAAATAGAAGATTCATCTATTTGTCTTTCTGCAGATAATAAAATAATTTTTGCAATATTTAAATCTTTTATATGAGATAAAAAAGATGATAATAATGGATCATTACTTTTTTTATTTATACATGCTATACGCATATTATATATATTTTCACGAATTCTATTACGTAATTCTTTTGTAGCCATATCAGTAAATGTTACAACTAAAATTTCTTTTACACTTAATGGTTTTACATATTCTTTTTTTTTTATATTAATTCCTAGTAATAATCTTAAATAAAGAGCTGCTATAATATAAGTTTTTCCAGTACCAGCAGAAGCTTCTATTAAAGAATTTCCTGTAATTGGAAAATTTATTATGTCTAATAAAGTAGAATTTTTCATATTTAATTAATTAAATTTTTTAATAAAATTTATATTTATTAATAATTTAATAAAAATTATTGTTAATTTTTATTAAATTATTAATAAATGGAAAAAATAAATAATTCCTAATAGGATCTAAAATAACATTTTTATTATTTTTTTTTATATAATTTGTTATATATTTTAAATAAAAATTTTTTTTTATTTTATCTTCAGAAAAATAATATTGCATTTCATTATATAATATATAATTTATTTCATCATTTATAATTTTATTTTCATTTATATTTTCTTTTTTTAATTTTGAAAAATAATTAATAATTTTTATAGAAGAAGAATTTACTAAAATAATAGGTTTTTTTAATCCATTAAAATAACCTTTTATTAAATAATTTAAATATTTTTTTGAATCTTCTACTGAAATATTTGGACAATACCAATGATTTTTTATTCCAAAAATATGACTTTCTCCAATATTTCCCATAGAACAATATATTAAATGTTCTAACCATAATAAAAATCCATCTTTTATAGATAAAATATTAGTTTTCCATTTAATTATTCCATTTTTTTGAACATTAAATAAAAAACCTTTTAATTTAATTTTATTTATTTTTAATTTAATTTCTAATGTAAATTTTTTTTTTAAAAATTTTTTTATTTTTTTTGATAAAAAAGTAATTTCTTTTAATTGATTATTCCAATAAATATTTCCATATATACCATATGGTAATTTTCCAGATGAATTAAGAACATTATATAAATTATTAATATTTTTTTTATATAAAAAAACATTAAGTATTTCATTTCTAATTTTATTATGCATAAATTTATTAATAATAAATGGTTCTTCTATTTTTAATATTTTATTTTTTTGATTAAAATTAATTCCTAATCTTTTTTTAAACCAAAAACGTACTGAATTTATATAAAAATTTTTTATATCATTAATAAAAATAAATTTTGTATTAATTATTTTTAAATTTTTAACAAAATTTATATTATAATTATTTCTATTATTTAATAATTTTAACCATTCTGAACAAAAAGTTTGATAATTATCATTTAATAAAAAATTTTTTGAAGAAAAAATAAAACGATTATGAAATTTCCATATATGAGATTTAATAAGAGATTTAGTTATATTAATATCATTTTGATTATCTCCTTCTATATAAAAACTTTGATTAATATATTGATTTAATTCTGTAATAAGAAAAGATGGATTACATAATGTATTATCTTTAATAGAGTTTCCAATAAAACTAATATAAAGATATTTTTTAGCTGATAATATTGCTTCAAGAAACAAATAACAATCATCATTTCTTCTATTACGATCACCTATTCTTGGATTTTTAGAAATTAAATCAAATTCTAATGGAATTAAAGATCTAGGATAATCTTTTTCATTCATTCCTAAAATACATATCATTTTAAATGGAATAGATCTAAGAGGCATTAATGTACAAAAATTAATTTTTCCCATAATAAAACTTTGATTTATTTTTTTATTATTAAAATAATTAAATAATTCATTTTCTAAAATAGAAATTGGTATATTTTTTTTATATCTTGCATTTAATCCAGATTCTATTATTTTATTCCAATATTTTTTTAAAGATAAAAATATATGTTCAGATTTTTCGTCTAATATAAAAAAATCATTTATTATGTCTTCTATATATGTTTTCCATAAATTTAATGGTTTATTTTTTAAAGTTTTATCTCTCCAATAACATAATAAATTAATTATTTCATATATTTTATTAATAATATAAGAAATTTTTCCATTTATTTCATCATATGGAGTAATTTTATTCCATGTTCCATCATCATCATCCATTGCATATCCAAGTAACATTCTTTTTAATCCATATTTCCATGTATATTGATTTTTAATAGGAAAATTAAAAAAATTAATAGTTTTTTTATCTAATCCCCATCTAATTCCTGATTGTTTTATCCATTTATATATTATTTTTATTTCTTTTGAATTAATACAAAATTTTTTTTTAATTGATTTTTCTTTTAATAAATTTAATACATCTTGAGATGTAAATCGACTATGAAATAATTTTATTATATTAAAAAATTCTTTTATTATATTATTCATATAATATGATTTAAATTCAGATATAGAAAAAGGAATATTTCTATTTAATAATTTATCTCCAAATACTGATTTAATTGATGGAGAATATTCTTTAATATTTGCTACCATTACAACAATATCTTTAGGTTCTAAACTAGAGTCTTTTTGAAAAATTGTTAATAATTCATCTTGTAATATTTCTACTTCTCTTTGAATGCTATGACAAACATTTATACTAATTGAATTATCTTTTATATATATTTTTCTTTTATTTTGTTTTTTTAAATTAACATTCATATTAAAAAATGAATTATCTTCTAAGTTAAAGATATCTTTTTGTATTTCATTTAATAAAGATTTATTTTTATTTTTAATAAATAATTTTATTTCTTGTATATCTTGAATATTAGATAAAATACTAATAGTATCTTTTCCTAATTTACCCCATGAAGATAATAAAGGATTTTCTAATTTTTTTTGATTTATAAATTTTATAGATTTTTTTTTATAATATTTTTTATATTTTTTTATCATATTATTTTTATTATTAAATAATTGATTTAAAATAGTTTTATTATCCTGAATATTTTCCCAATAATGTTTACATGGATTTTTAAATAAAAAATGAATATCTATATGACGACTTAAAAAATATAATACTTTTAAATAAGTAAGTGGAAGAGAAGATATTCCAAAAATAAAAATACGTTTAGGAAAATTTTTTGGTAAAATAAATGATTTTGATAAAATTTTAATACATTTATTATATATATTTGATCTATTCCATAAAGAAGACTTAAATTTTTTTAAATTTTTTATAAAGTATCTCCATAAAGAAGATTGCCAATATTGATCTTCTCCTAAACCTTCATAATTTTTTTTATTTTGCCAAGAATTAATCCATTCTGGTCTAAATACAAGATATTGATCAAATAAATCAGCAATTCCAGAAGCAAAATAAAACATTTTTTGAATATCAAAATTTTTTAAATATGATTTTATTTTTATAAAATTTTTTTTCTTATATAAAGAAGGTAATATTGACATAAATCTCCATGTCATAGATATTTTTGTAAAAGAATCTTCTACTAAGATATCAGGAAGAATTTTCATAAAAATATTCCAAATAAAATTTGCAGGAAGAACAAATTTAATATTAGAAGAAATTCCTAAATCTTTACATAATTCTATTTGCATCCATTGAGACATTCCTTTACTTTGTGTTAGAATAATTTCAGATTCAAAAATATCTTTTAATGGTTGTTTTTTTATAATATTAGAAACTAATGATTTTAATAAATCTAATCTATTAGAATGATAAACAATAAACATATTATTAGTTTTATATGAAAATTTTATTATATATAATAATTATTTAAAAAAATTAAATAAAATTTTTTATAAAAAATTTAATAAAAATATTTTAAACTTTAAAAAAATTTTATCCAAATATTTTTTAAATAAAAATTAATAAAATGTATTTTTAAAGGAAATATTATAGATGTTATTAACAATAACATACAAAAAAATTTTTCCCAATAAGGATTTTTATTATTATTTAATATAGGAATTTTAAAACGCCAAGTACATGGCCAAAATAAAGGAACACCTAATGGTGTTAAAAAATCTGCAATAATATGATTAATATATCCTAATATTATTATATATGATATATCTGTAGTAATAAATAAATTTATAATTAATTTAGATATTAATATTTTATATAAAAATATTATTGATAATATACTATGAGTAAATCCTCTATGACCGAATATTTTAAATATAGGTAAAGAAATCCATTTTAATTTTCTTCCTAAAAAAGATTTAGGATGATCAATATCTGGAAGTAAACAACTTATTATACTTCCTGTAATTATATTTAACCAATTATTTTCATTTATAATTTTTAATAAATTTAATTTTTTTATAAAAATAAAACTTGCTAAAGAAAATATTAAATGTCCATTTGAAGTCATAAAAAACCATATATTTTATTAATTTTTTAAAATTAAATATTTATATTATAAATTAATATATTTTTTTATTTTTTTAATATATAAAATAATTTTTTTATTTAAAAAAATAATAATATTTATAATTAAATATTTTTTATAAAATAAATTATTTTATATATTTTATGTATATTAAATTATTTATTTATATTAATTTTAACATTTATATTTTAATTTAAAAAATATTTTTAAACTTTAAAAAAAATTTTATATATAAATTATATTTATATATAAAATATAGTTATATTATATATCTTTATATTATTAAACATTTTTTATTAATATATTTATATAATTTTTAAAGAAAAATTTTTAATAAAAAATATTTTTTAAATTAAAATATATATTTTAATAAATTTTAAAAATTATATATATAAAATTTTAAAAAAAATAAAATATTTATTTCTATAATTTAATTAAATTAAATATTTTTATTATTTAAAAAATACTTATATGTTAATATAATTTATAGTTTAAATTATATAATAATTTATTTTAAATAAATTCATTAAAATTAATATTTTAATTATTATTTTATTTATATATTTTAATATATTTAATATATAAATTTATATTATATAATTTATTTTTAATAAATATTTTATTATTAATTATTAATTTATTTTATGAATTAATTAATTTAAATAAAATTATTTATTTTTTAAATATTTATTAAAAAATAATTTTTATATAAATATATTTTTAAATTTAAAATATTTTAATAAAATTTTAATAAATAAAAATTTAATTAATAAAAATATTTATAATATTTTTTAATCATATTTTTTATATTTTTTTCTTTATTAAAATTTTTTAATTTTTTATAAGATTTTTTCATATAAAAAAGAGCCTTATAAGTTTCTTTTGTATATGGAAAATTATTTATCATATTTTTTGTACGATAAATTACTGCTTTATATGCATTACAATTAATATAATATTTTATTATTTTTAATTCATGTTGTGCAAGTTTGTGTTTCAATATAATTGATCTTTTTATAGAACTTAAAATATATTTACTTTTTGGATAATTATTAATTATTTTATTAAAATCACATAATGCTTCTTTAATATATTTATTATTATGTTCAAATTGATTAATTCTAAATATTTTTTTTAATTTATTATTATTTATAGATATATTAATTAAACCATGTAAATATATTAAATAATCAGATTTTTTATGAAAAGGATTATTTTTAATAAATTTTTCTATTAATTTTTTTGCTAAATAATAATTAGATGATAAATAATAAGAATTTATTAAAGAAATTCTTATTTTTTCAGTATATATTCCAAATTGATTTTTTTTTTCTAATTTTTTTAAAATTTTTATTGAATCTTTATATTTTTTATTTTTTATTTTATTTATTGCAAATATATATTTATCATAAATTGTATTTTGATATATACAATTTTTTTTAAAAGAACAATTATATAATAAAAAACTTAAAAAAATTATTATAATATATTTCATTATTTTAATATATCTCTCTAAATGTAAAATTAAATATATTTTATATTGTAAAAAACAATATAAATGTTTATTAATAATAAATTTTATAATATAACTAAATAAAATTATATGATTTTAAAAAATAAAAATAAATTAAAAATTACTAATGTTTTAAATAAAAAAAATCGTTTAGATAAATTTTTATCTAAATTAATTTCTAATTATTCAAGATCTTATATTAAAAAGTTAATTATTAATGGTTATGTAAAAATTAATAAAAAAATAGAATTAATTCCAAAAAAAAAAGTTATAAAAGGAGATAAAATAGAAATAAAAAACTTTCCAAAAAAAAAAGATCCTATTGCTGAAAATATTAATTTAAATATTGTTTATGAAGATTCTGAATTAATTATTATTAATAAAAAAAATAATATAGTTGTTCATCCTGGAGCTGGAAATCTTTCAGGAACTATATTAAATTCTTTATTATATCATTATCCTTTTCTTAAAAAAATACCTAGAGCAGGAATTGTACATAGATTAGATAAAAATACTACTGGTCTTATGATAATTGCAAAATCAATAAATTCATATAATTTTTTAGTATCATTATTAAAATCTCATAAAATAACTAGAGAATATGAAGCTTTAGTTTATGGGACCATTTTAACTAATGGAAAAATAGATAAACCAATTATGAGAAATAAAAAAAAACGTACAATTATGATGGTACATCCTAAAGGTAAAAAATCTATTACACACTATAAAATAATAAATAATTTTAATTTTTGTACACATTTAAAAATAAATTTAGAAACTGGAAGAACACATCAAATTCGTGTACATATGTCATATATTAAACATCCTATTATAGGAGATAAAACATATATTAAAGGAATTACAAAATATAAAAATATTAAACCAAAATTAAAAAAAATAATGCTTATGTTTCATCGTCAATCTTTACATGCTAAAAAAATTAAATTAATACATCCAATTTCTAAAAAAAAAATTAATTATACAATTGATTTACCAAAAGATATGTTAAATTTAATAAAATCTTTAAAAAATTATAAATAAATATATTTTTTTTAAAAAATAAATTTTAATATTTATTAATAAAAATTAATTTTAATTAAATTAAATATTATAATAATAATTAATTTATTTATTAAAAATTTTAAAATATATATTTTTTTTAAATAAAATTTTATTTAAATAATTTAAATTAAATTAATTAATTTATTAATTAATTATAATTATTTTTAAAACAAAATTATTTAAATTAAAAATTATATTTATATTTTTTTATATTTTATATAAATAATTTTTATAAAATATAATTTATTATTTTTTTAAAAAATTAATATTTATATATTAATATATTTTTTATTAAAATATTTTTTTAATACTTATTATTTAATAATTTATTTATTAAATTTTTGTATAATTTATATAAAAATAAAATTTTTAATTAAAATTCCTTTTTTTGATCTTTTAAAAATAAAATTATAAAATTTTTATAAAAAATATTATATTTTATAAAAAATTTAAAAAAAATCATTTATTTATAATATTTATTATAAAATAATTAAAGATTTTTATTTTATAATTAAATATATTAAAAATATAATTTATTTATTAAAAGTTTAATTTTTATTAAACTTAATGATATAATGGAAAATTTAATGAAATTTTTTTTAAATCCTTCAATTTTTGTTGAATTAATTACATTAATTATATTAGAAATAGTTTTAGGTATAGATAATATTATATTTATAACTATTTTATCTGATACATTAGTTCCTAAAAAACGTAATCATGCAAGATTAATTGGACTTATATTAGCATTAATAATGAGATTAACATTATTTTTAATAATGTCATGGATGGTTAATTTAACATCTCCTATTTTAAATATTTTTTCTTTTTTATTTTCAGGAAGAGATATAATATTATTATTTGGAGGTATTTTTCTTGTATTTAAATCTATAATAGAATTACATAAAAGATTAAAATATAAAAAACATAATTCATCTATTTTAAGTAATTATTCTAATTTTTGGTCAGTAGTTTTTCAAATTGTTATATTAGATACTATTTTTTCTTTAGATTCAATAATAACCGCTATAGGTATGGTTAATAAACTTCCTGTTATGATTATTGCTGTTATAATATCAATGTTTTTTATGTTATTAGCTTCTAAAATTTTAATAAAATTTATTAATTCTCATCAAACTATAATAATATTATGTTTAAGTTTTTTATTAATTATTGGTTTAAATCTAATATTAGAAGGATTTGGATTTTTTATACCAAAAGAATATTTATATTTTGCTATAGGTTTTTCTATTTTAATAGAAATATTTAATTATATTGCTAGAAAAAATTCTATTAAAAATAAATCTAATAAATTAATTAAAAAACATACTTCTAAAGCTATTATAAGATTAATAAGTGGTAAAAATAAAAAAAATAATAATTTTATAAAAAAATCTTTAATTTTTAAAACAAAAGAATATTTTGTAAAAAAAGAAAGATACATGATTACTGGAGTATTATCATTAGCTTCAAGAAATTTAAAAAGTATTATGACACCTAGAAATTCTATTTCTTGGTTAAATTGTCAAAAATCAATTAATAAAATAAAATTTATTTTAATGAAAAATCCTCATAATATATTTCCTGTATGTGATGGAGAACTTGATAAATTAATAGGAACAATACATTCTAAAGATTTAATAAATAAAATAAATAGTAATAAAGAAATTAAAAATTTTGCTATTAATAATCCTACTATCGTTGTACCTGAAACTCAAGATATTTTTAAAGTTCTTAAAAAATTACGTTATTCTAAAAGAAATTTAATAATGATATCTGATGAATTTGGAATAATTCAAGGATTAATTACTCCGTTAGATATACTTGAAGCTATTGTAGGAGGATTTTTTGATGAAGATGAAACTCCAGAAATTGAAAAACATAAAAATTATTTTTTAGTAAAAGGAAGCACAGATTTATATACTTTACAACAAAATTTAAATATATCTAAATTAATTAAAAAAAGAAATAATGTTGTTTCTTTAAGAGGATTATTATTATCTTATTCTAATAAGATTCCTAAGGTTAATGATTTTATAGATATAAATGAATGGAGATTTACTATTAAAAAAATAATAGAATGTCGTATTGATCTAATTTATATTTCAAAAATAAATAATTATAAATTATAAAATATAAAAAATTAAAATTAATATATTTTATATATAAATAAAAAAATTTTTAAAAAAAAAATTATCTAATATTATTAATTATATTTTTTTATTTAAAATAAAAATTTTTATAAAAATTAATTTATATATAAATATATTTATTTTTTTATAAAATATAATTTATTAAAAAATAAATTTTTTATATTTATAAAATATAATTTAACAAATAAATTGAGAGATATTCATGCATAAAAATATGCAAATATTAGAAATTTTATCTAACTCTAGAATTAAATCTTACATTAGAACAGCAAATAATCATCCTATGCTTAGTTCTAAAGAGGAAAAATTATTAGCAAAAAAATTATATTATAATGGTGATTTAAAATCTGCTAAATTACTTATTCTTTCTCATTTAAGATTTGTTATTCATATAACACGTAATTATTCTGGATATGGTCTTTTGCAATCTGATTTAATACAAGAAGGTAACATTGGATTAATGAAAGCAGTAAGTAGATTTAATCCAGATATAGGTGTTAGATTAGTTTCTTTTGCTGTTCATTGGATTAAAGCAGAAATTCATGAATATGTTTTAAGAAATTGGAGAATTGTAAAAGTAGCAACTACAAAAGCACAAAGAAAATTATTTTTTAATTTAAGAAAAAATAAAAATCGTTTAGGATGGTTTAATAAATATGAATTAAAAATGGTAGCTAAAGAACTTGATGTAAAAGTAAAAGATGTAATAGAAATGGAATCTAGAATGTCTGCTCAAGATATGACATTTGATCCAATTTTAGATGAAGAAAAATATGAAGGTCAATTAACAATGTCTAATGCACTACATTTACAAGATAAATATTCTAATTTTGCCAATGATATTGAAAAAAATAATTGGGAAAATTATGCTATTAATAAATTGAATAGTGCATTAAAAATTTTAGATAAAAGAAGTAAAGAAATTATTAATTCACGTTGGTTAAATAATAAAAATAAAAGTACTTTAAAAGAACTTGCTAAAAAATTTGGAGTATCAGCTGAACGTATAAGACAATTGGAAAAAAATGCTATGAAAAAAATGAAAATAAACATTGAATCTTAAAATTTTAATAAAAAAATTTTTAAAAAAAAATAAATTTAAATTTTATTTAAAATAAATTAAATAAAAATTATTTATTTTATAAATAATTTTATATATTAAATTTTTTATTAAAACGATAAACTCTACCTTTAGTATTTATTATTTTTTGCATACCAGTATAAAAAGGATGACAATTACTACATATATCTATATTAATATTTTTTTTTAAAGTAGAATATAAATTTATTATATTTCCACAAGAACAAGTAACAATAATTTTTTGATAAGATGGATGAATATTTCTTTTCATATTATTCCTAAAATTTTTATTAATTTATAATATATATAAATTTTTATTAAAATAAAACTATTATTTTCAATATAAAAATTAATTTAATTAATATTTATATTTAGTTTTTTTTTAAATTAAAATTATTTTTTAAAATTTTACGGTGAGAGAGGGATTCGAACCCTCGATACAATTTTATCATATACACACTTTCCAGGCGTGCTCTTTAAGCCTCTCAGACATCTCACCAATTATTTTTTATGATAATATTTAAATAATAAATATAATTTTTATAAAAATATATAAATATATAAAATATTTTAATATTTTATTATAAATAATTTTAATTTAAATTAATTATTATTAAATAATTTTATATATAAATATATTATATATTTTTTTATATAATTCAAGTAAATATTATTTTTTAAATAAAAATAAAAATATTTTTAATTAAAAATTAATTATTTATATTAATTAATTTTTTGTTAAAATATTATATATAATTTTAAAATTTTTTATTTATTTTTTTTATATTTTAATAAATAATTTTAATTTTTAATAATTTATTTTTAATTTTATATATATTTTATATATTATTTAAATATATTTATTTAAATAAATTTTTTAATGATTTTATTTGTAAAAATAAATAAATTATATTAATTTAAAATATTTTAAAAAATATTTTTTTTAATATTTATAAATATTAATCTTTTTTAAAAATTAATTATAAATTAAATATTAAAAAATATTTTATTAAATATTTTATTTAATAATTTTTATTATATTTTAAATATTTAATATTTTTAATAAATTAAAAAAATTTTTAATATAAAAAAATTAATAAATTACTTAAATTTAAATTAAATAATAAATATATATTTTTTAAAAAAAATAAAAAATTAAAAAAAATTATATTTATACTTGAAAACTTAAAAAATATATGTAATTATTTAAATAATTCCTTATATTTATGGAGTATAATTTTTAATACAATATTTTATATTAAATAATAAATTTTTTATTATATTTTTTTAATAAATTAAAAAAAATTATTTTATTAAAATAAATTATATATAATTATATTAATTTAATTTTATATAAAAATTTATTGTATTAAATTTATTAATTTAATTAATTAAATAAAAATCTATATAAGTTACATTTTATTAACAAAGTAAACTCTAAAAATCTTTTTAAGATTCTTAATTTTTTTATAAAATTTTAAAAAAAATTTTTATTTTTTTATGAAAATATAAGTGATATAAATAGTTCAGGGAAATATATAAGATGGCAAAAATTAAAGGTCAAGTTAAATGGTTTAATGAATCTAAAGGTTTTGGTTTTATAACTCCTGCAGATGGTAGTAAAGATGTTTTTGTACACTTTTCAGCTATTCAAGGTAATGGATTTAAAACTTTAACAGAAGGTCAAAATGTAGAGTTTGAAATCCAAGATGGACAAAAAGGTCCATCAGCAGTTAATGTTACTGCTTTATAATTTTATTTTAAATAAATAATTATTTTTAAAATTAAAGTTTAAATAAAATTCCCCATAAATAAATTTATGGGGTTTTTTATAATATTTATATATAAATTTTATTTTAAATAATTTATTGTTAAAATTTTTTAAATAAAAATTAATGAAATTTTTTAAATAAATCACATATATGTTTTATTAAAAATAATAATGAATCAATTAATTTATATATCTAATTCAAAAAGTAAAAATATTTCTGTTTGGAATATAAATAAATATGGAAGATTAAATTTATTACAAAATGTTATTACACCTGGAATATGTCAACCTATAGCTATTAATGAAAAAAAAAAAATTTTATATGTTGGTATTCGTCCTAATTTTTCTATAGTAAATTATTTAATTAAAAAAAATGGATTTTTAAAACAAATAAAAATAACTAAATTACCTGGATGTTCAGTTTATATTAGTTTAGATTTAAAAAATAAATATTTATTTTCTAGTTCATATCATTCAAATAATTTAAGTATACATCCAATAAATTCTAAAGGTTTAATAGAGAATAAAATACAATTAATTAATAATTTAAATAAATGTCATTGTTCTACTTTAGATTTAAAACAAAAAATATTATGGGTGTCTTGTCTTGGTAGTGATTGCATTAAACATTTTTATTTAAATAAATTAAAAATTTTTACTTTAATTCCATCAATGCAAATAAATAGTTCAATAGGTTCAGGTCCTCGTCATATTATTTTTCATTTATCAGGAAAATATGCTTATGTTATTAATGAATTAAAAGGAACTATTGATGTAATAAAAATATATAATTCTAAAAAAATTTCAAAAATTGTACAATCAATAAGTATTTTTAAAAAAAAATATAATAATATAAAATGGGCATCAGATATTCATATAACTTCTAATAATAAATGGATTTATTGTAGTGAAAGATATACTAATAGTATTATTCATTTTAATGTTTCAAAAAATGGGAGTTTTTTAAAAAAAATTTATAGTTATAAATGTGAAAATCAACCAAGAAGTTTTTTAATAGATAAAACAAATAATTTTTTATTAATTATTGGACAAAAATCAAATTATGTTCAAGTAATGTCTATTAATAAATATAATGGTTTTTTAAAAAAAATATCTAGATATTATACAGGAGAATGTCCATCATGGATTTCTTGTATAAATATTAAAATTTAAGTTTTTTATTTTATCTTAAATAAGATATAATTATATTATATTTTTATTAATTAATTTTTATAAATTAAAATAAAATATATATTTATTTTATATAAATTATTCTAATTTTATTTAAATAAAAAATAAAAATAATTTTATTATTATTTTTTTTATTTTTTTTATTTAAAAAATTATATATTTTTATATATTTATTATTATATATAATAAAATTTATATATATAAAATTTATTATATTTTGTTTTATATTTTAATCTCTTAATTTTATTAAAATTTATTTATGTTTATAATAATTTTTTTATTTAAAGTTTTAACTAATTTTTATATTTCAATATTAATATTATATTCTTGGATGCAAAAAGTTAGATGTAATTTTTATAATCCATTAATACAATATACAATAAAAATTATTAAAAAATTTATAAAATTTAAAAAATTTTATAATTGGAAATCTGGAAATTTTGATATATCTATTTTATTTATAGCTTTATTAATATCTTTAATAAAATTTCCTATAATTTTAATTTTAGAAAAAAAAATAGATATTATTTTTTATAAACCTTTTTTGTTTATTATTATTGGATTTATTGTTTTTATAAAAAATTTTGGAACATTAATTTTTTGGATTAGTATATTATATTCAATTTTTAGTATAAATAGTTATATGCACAAAAATATATATATTATATTATATCAATTAATTGATCCATTTATTTATCCAATTAAAAAATTTCTTTTAAAAATTGGATTATTTGATTGTTCTTCTTTTATTTTTATTACTATATTACAATTATTAAATTATTTAGGAGAAAAATTATTTTCAAATATATGGATAAATGTATAATTAATATATTAATTTTTATCTTTTAATATATACAAATAAAATTTATGAAAATTTTATATGAATATAAAAAAAATTCCTTTAAGTTTATATAT
Organism: Sodalis-like secondary symbiont of Drepanosiphum platanoidis; assembly: GCF_964059955.1. Lineage (GTDB taxonomy): Bacteria > Pseudomonadota > Gammaproteobacteria > Enterobacterales > Enterobacteriaceae. The sequence goes on along the minus strand of NZ_OZ060924.1, from coordinate 40,053 downwards.
ACATATTCCATGGTGTGTAACTAAATGTAATTATTGTGATTTTCATTCATATAAAATTAAAAAAAATGATTTATATGATGAATATTGTAAACATATTTTAAATGATTTATTAAAAGATATTCAATTAATTGAAAATAGAAAAATTAATAGCATTTTTATTGGAGGAGGAACACCAAGTATACTTAATCCAAATTTAATAAAAAATTTATTATTTAAAATAAATAAATTAATATCATTTAAAAATAATATAGAAATTACTATTGAAATAAATCCAAATAATTTTAATAAAGAAAAATTAATTATATATAAAAATTCAGGAATTAATAGAATTTCAATAGGAGTTCAAAGTTTTGAAAATAAAAAATTAAAATTAATTGGAAGAGATCATAAAAAAAATAATATAATTGATACTATTAAAATTATTAATAATAATAAAATAAAAAATTTTAATATTGATATAATGTATGGACTTCCTCAACAAACTGTTAATCAAGCTATTAATGATATAAAAAAAGCTATTAGTTTAAAACCATCTCATATATCTTGGTATCAATTAACTATTGAACCTAAAACTTTATTTTATTCTAATCCTCCTATATTACCAAATGATACAATTTTATATAATATATATGAAATAGGAAATAAATTATTAAATAAATCTGGATATATACAATATGAAATTTCTTCTTATGCAAATAAAAATTTTAAATGTAAACATAATTTAAACTATTGGAAATTTGGTGATTATATAGGTATTGGTTGTGGTGCACATGGAAAAATAACAAAAAAAAATGGAATTATTTTACGTACTTTAAAAGTTCGTCATCCTAAAAAATATATGTTAGGAAAATATTTAGATAAATGTGAAACTGTTTTAAAAAAAGACATTCCTTTAGAATATTTTATGAATAGATTTAGATTAAATGAATATGTATTGAAAAGTGATTTTTTTTATTATACACAACTTAATTTAAAATATATTAGAAAAATGATAAATAAAGCAATTTATATGAAATTTATAAAAGAAACTTCTAAATATTTTATTTTAAAAAAAAAAGGTAAATTATTTCTTAATTCTTTATTACAAATATTTATTAAATAAAAATTATAAAAATATTAATTTTTTAATATATTTTATTTTTTAATTTAATTAAAATTAATAGATTTATTAATTAATAAATAATTTAATTTAATTAATTAAAAATCAATAAAAAATTATTATATTTTTAAAAAAAATTTAAATATAAATATTTTTAAATTAAAATTATTTGTCAATATATTATTTATTATTAATAATAATTTGGAGATTAAAAATGAATAAAATAATTTATTGTTTTTTTTTTAAAAAATACAAAGAATCTCAAGATTCTAAATTATATCCAGGAAATTTAGGAGATAAAATTTATAAAAATATTTCTAAAAAAGCTTGGAACTTATGGAAAAAAAAACAAACTATTTTAATTAATGAAAATAATTTAGATATGATAAATTTAAAACATCAAAAATTTTTAGAAAAAAAAATGATTAAATTTTTATTTAAAAAATAATTTTTTATTTTTTTTAAATAAATTTTTTAATTTAATATTTAAAAAAATAAATATAATTTTATATATTTTATAATATAATTATATTTATATAAAAATTATAATAATATATATAATTAAAAAATAAAAATAAATATAATAAATTATTTATTTAATAATAAATTTATATATTAATTATATAAATAATAATATTTTTTAATTAAAATAATTTTATTATTTTTTTTTAATTTTAAAAAATTAGAATTTATCTTTATTAATTATTATTAATTTAAAATTAATTTATATATAATATTTTTATACTAAAAATAAAAATTTTATTTAATTTAATAATTAATATTTTTATAAATATTTAAATAAAATTTATTAAATAATATAATTAATTATTATATAATTAATTATATTATTTTATTAAAAATAAAATTTTTTATTAATTATTAAGTAATAATAAAATATTAAATTTTAATTTTTATATTTTATAATAAATTTAATATTTATTAATTATATATAAAATTTCTAAAACTTAAATTATTATTATTTATTTTTTTAATTTTTTATATTTAATTTTTTTAAAAAAAACATTAATTTAATTAATATTTTATAAAAAATTATATTTATAAAAAATAATATATAAAATATATATAATATTTTAAAATTTAAAGTTTTAAAATAATAAATTAAAATATATAAATAATAATTTATAAAAATTAAAAAAAAATTATATAAATAATTTTAATTATAATGGCAATAAGTAATAGCAGTTGCTAAAGCATCAGATGAATCTTCTTTAATATCAAAAGATATTTTTAATAAAAATTTTATCATATATTGTATTTGTTTTTTAGTTGCTTTTCCAGTACCAACTATAGCATTTTTTATGGTACAAGTAGAATATTCAAATACAGGAATATTATATTTTGTTATTAAAAATAATATTGCTCCTTTTACTTGACTTAATTTTAATCCAGAACTTATATTCTTATTTGAAATAAATACTTTTTCAATAGCACAATAATCTGGTTTAAATTTATTAATAATTTTATCAAGATAATTACAAATTAAATTTGTACGAAATAAAATATTTTTGTTATTAATTTTTATTAATCCACTTGTTATATAATTAATAGAATTTATATCATAAGATATAATTCCATATCCAGTAATTAATGAACCAGGATCAAGACCTAAAATAATACTCATATAATTAATCTTTTTTATTATAAATTAAGTTTTAATAATAATTTATTAAAATTTTATAATTAATTATAAAATTTTTAATAAATATTTATTTAATAAATATTTTATTTATTAATAAATAAAAAATTTTATATTTTTATATAAAATAAATTATTTATTAATCAATAAAACTTGGAGCTCCCATCATAATATCTGTTGCAGATGTACTTTTAGGAAATGTAATAACATCTCTAATATTTTTAGTATTTGTTAATAACATAATTATTCTATCAAGACCTAAAGCTAATCCTAAATGAGGTGGTGTTCCATATTTTAATGCTTCTAAAAAAAAACCAAATTTTTTTTCTTGATCTTTTAAACTAATATTTAATATATTAAAAATATTTTTTTGTAAATTAATATTATTAATTCTTACAGATCCTCCACCTATTTCGTAACCATTAATAACAAGATCAAAAGCATTTGATATACATTTTAATGGATTTACATTTATTATTTTTTCAAATTTTTCTTTTGGAGAAGTAAATGGATGATGCATAGAAGATAATGTTCCATCTTTATTTTTTTTAAACATTGGAAAATTAACAATCCATAAAGGTGACCAAATAGATTTATCATATAAATTTAATTCAGATCCAATATAACATCTTAATTTTCCTAAAACATTATTTACTATTTCAGTATAATCAGCATTAAATAATAAAAGGTCTCCATTATTTGTATTTGTTTTAATAAAAATTTTTTTAAGTATTTTAATTGGTAATATTTTAGATAAAGATCCTTCTATTTTTTCTGATTTTTTATTAATAGAATAAATTTTTATCCAAAAAAAATTTTTAGATCCACATTTTTTAGAAAATTCATAATATTCTATAATTTTTTTATTATTAATTTTTACTCCATTAGGTATTTTTAATATACTAATACGACTATTATTAATTTTAGAAAATTTATAAAAAATATTAATATTATTTTCTTTAAACAAATCCTTTATATCTATAATTTCTATTTTATTTCTTAAATCTGGTTTATCTGATCCAAAACGACGAATTGCATCATAATAATTTATTTTTTTAAATTTTCCTATATTTATATTTAATATTTTTTTCCAAAGAATTTTAATAAGATTTTCTATTAATTTAAAAAAATTTTTATTAGTAATAAATGATGCTTCTATGTCTATTTGAGTAAATTCTGGTTGACGATTTGATCTAAGATCCTCATCTCTAAAACATCTAGCAACTTGATAATATCGATCAAATCCAGAAATCATTAATAATTGTTTAAACATTTGTGGTGATTGAGGTAAAGCATAAAATTTATTTTTATGAATTCTACTTGGAACAATATAATCTCTTGCACCTTCTGGTGTAGATTTAGTTAAAATAGGTGTTTCAATTTCTAAAAAATTTTTATTAATTAAATAATTTCTTATTAAATTAGTAATTTTTGATCTTTTTTTAAATATTTTTAAATTATTTACTTGACGAAGATCTAAATATCTAAATTTTAATCTCATATCTTCTGAATTATTTTTTTTTAAATTTATAGGAAGACTTTCAGAAGTATTTAAAATATTAATATAATCTATTGATATTTCAATATCACCAGATTTTTTTTTTAAATTTATTTGATTTTTAGGACGCATACATACTTTACCAGTTAATTGTATACAAAATTCATTACGTAATTTTTTTATTATAATAAATAATTTTTTTTTATTAGAACAACAACTAGCTTGAATTAAACCTGTTATATCTCTTATATTAATAAATATTATTCTTCCTAAATTACGATAAGAATCAACCCAACCACATAAAGTTACTATTTTTCCAATATCACTATTTTTTAATTCATTACAATATACAGTTCTCATTTATATTCCTTATAATTAATATTAATATAAATTAAATATAAAAATCTTAAATTATAAAAAATATTTAATTTATATAAAAATATATAATATATAATTTTATTATATAAAATGTTTTATAATTAAAATATAAAAATAAAGATATTTTTATAATTTAAGATTTTTATATTTAATAATAATATTTTTTAAAAATATATAAATTATTATTTAATAATATAAAAAATTTTAATAAAAAATTTTATAAGAAATTTTATGAAAAATTAATTTAATAAATTATTAAAATAAAATAAATTTAATAATTTATTAATTTAAATTTATTAGTTTTTTAGAATAGATTATTTATTAATATAAATTTTTTATAAAATAAAAAATTAATTAATATAATATTAATATTATTAAATAATATTAATATAAATATTTTTATTTATTTAAAATAAAAATATTTTAATGTTATATTAATTTATATATAATTATTTATTTATAATTATTTAAAAATTTTAAAAAAAATAAAACACTATTATATTTTATATTATAAATATTTATTATATTTTATATTATTATATAAATATATTTTATATTATAATTTTATACTTAAAATTAAAAAATTTTTTAATATTTTATAAAAAACTATAAATAATTTAATTATTATTTTTTTTATAAAAAAATAATTTTAAATAAAAATATTATAATATTTTTATTTAAAATTATTTATATATTAATTTTATTAGAATAAAATAATTTTTACTAAAAATTATAATATATCATATTTTTTTATTTATTTTAATTATTTAAATTATATATAAATATATAAGTATTTTAAAATATAAAAATTTAACATATATACTTATTAAATATAAATAAAACAATAATATTTTATTATATATATAATATCAATAAATAATTAATTATAATTATTTTATTTAATTTTAAAAAAAAATATGTATAAAAAAATATATTTTTTTTAATATAAAGAAATAATAAGTTCTAGTTCAACAATATTTGATTATTAATCTAATATTATTATTTTATATCAAACATCTATTACATTAATTTATCTAAAAATATATTGGTAAAATTTAATCCATTAGAAATATTAAATAATTAAATATATTCTTATATAAAAGTTTTAAAAAAATAATATTAAGTTTAATCAAATTATAATTATTAATATCATAAATCAAATAAAAACTACTATAGTTTATAATAAAAAAATTAAAAAACTCATATATAATGTTATAGTTTGGAAATATAAAATAATATTTAAATTTTGCAAAGAAATTAAAAAAATTTTATGTAAAATTATATATATAACAATATTAGATTAATAATAAATCTATATTTTTCCATAACAAAAAATTAAATAAATTTTATATAATATAAATAGAGTATTATAAGAGGCAAAAAAATAAATTACTATTTTGGGACTTTTGATAATTAGATCATATGAAATATAAATAATAAAAAATATTATTTTAGATAGTATACTAATACTATTAGAACAATGATTTTTTAATATTTATAAATTAATTTAATATGATTAAATTTTAAAAATTATAAATATTTTATATTATATTTTACATATAATAAAATTATTTTTATATTTTTATATAAAAATAAATTTTTTTAAAAAATATTAAAATTTTTATTTTTTATATAATAATTTATAAATAAGTATAATTATTTTGTTATTTATGTATTTCTAAAATAATTAAAAAAATATATATAGAACTAATTGTTTTTTACTTATTAATACTAAAAAAATTTTTATAAAATCTTATAATAGATTATTAATTATTATTATTTATTAGTCATAATAAACAAATATATTATGCATTATAAGTATCTATATTTATAGTTAAATTAAATATTTAATGGTTAAAATATAAAATAAAATTTATTAAAAATATTAAATATTTAGAATATTTTACAAAAAAAATAAAAAATACTAATAGTGTGTATATTTTACCAGTATTTACTAGTTTATAGACTCAATATTGAAATTTAAATATTAGTAAAATAATTTTAAGTATTACTAGAAAAACAAACAAATATATTATTATAAGAATAACTTTAGAATTTATTGAATTTTAAATAAAAAATTTAATTAAATTAATATAATTAGATTAAAAGATAAAAATAAAATTATTATATATTGATATTAATATTATAAAAAATAATTTTTTTATTAAATTTCAAACAGATATTTTTTAAATTTTTTGAAAAAAATTTTTTACAAAAGAAATAACTACATTAAGAGCTATATATTTATAAAGATTATTAATATATTTTTGGAAAAAGATAAAAAATATATTAAAAAATAAAATTATTAATAAATTAAATTAATAAAAAAAATAATTCTTATTATAAATATAAAAAAATAATTAAAAAATTTACAAAATTTTTATAAAAATTAAATATATTAAAATATTTAAATAAATTTTTATTTAATAAAATAAATTAAACATTTTTTAAAAATTTAAGTAATTAATATAAATTTATTATTTTAAGGTATTTATGTCAATATTAAATATATTACATTATCCAGATAAAAGATTACGTAATAAATCTTCTTTAGTAAAAAAAATTGATAATAATATAAAAAAAATTATTAATAATATGATTCATACAATGCATGCTAATAATGGTATAGGACTTGCTGCTCCTCAAATAAATATTCATAAACAAATAATTATTATAAATATTTCAAAAAATAATAAAAAAAATTTAGTTTTAATTAATCCTAAAATAATTAAAAAAACTGGAAATATTGGCATCATAGAAGGATGTTTATCATTTCCTGGTAAAGAAATATTTATATATAGATCAAAATATATTACTGTAAAAGCAATAAATTTTTTAGGACAATCTTTTAAAATAAAAACAAATGGATTATTATCTATATGTATTCAACATGAAATAGATCATTTAATGGGAATTTTATTTATTGATTATTAATTTTTATTAAAAATTAATAAAAAAAATATTTTTAAAAGGAAAAATTTTGAAAAAATTACGTATATTTTTTGCTGGTACTAGAAAATTTGCTGAAAGTCATTTAAAAGCATTAATTAATTCAAATCATAAAATTATTGGAATTTTTACAAAAAATGAAATTTTTTTTAAAAAAAAAAATTATTTATTTAAAAATCAAATTAATGAATTAGCTATTAAAAATAATATACCAATTTTTAGACCAAAATCTTTATTATTAAAAAGTACTCAAGATATTATAAAATTTTTTAAACCAGATATTATAGTAGTAGTTTCTTATGGATTAATTTTTCCAAAAAATATTTTAAATTTACCTCCATTAGGTTGTATAAATGTACATGCATCATTATTACCTAAATGGAGAGGAGCAGCTCCTATTCAAAGATCTTTACTTTATGGAGATAAAAAAACTGGTATAACTATTATACAAATGAATTCAGAATTAGATTCTGGAAATATAATTAATCAAATTGAATGTAATATAAAATATAATGATACAAGTTATACTCTTTTAAAAAAATTAAAAAAATTAGGTTCTAATTTTTTAATAAAAACTTTAAATAAAATTTATAATGGAAATTATTCTTCTGTTCCTCAAGATATAAAAAATATAAGTTATGCAAATAAAATAAATAAAAAAGAAGCTAAAATAAATTGGAATTTATCTGCAAAAATAATTGATCGTTATATACGATCTTTTAATCCATGGCCTGTAAGTTATTTCATTAGTAATGAAAAAGAAATTATTAAAATATTTAAATTAAAAATTATAAAAAAAAAACATAAAGATATACCTGGAAAAATATTATATGTAGATAAAAAATCTATACAAATTTCTACTGGTTCTGGAATTATATCTCCTATAATTTTACAACCAGAAAATAAAAAAATTATGTTTTGTAGAGATTTTTTAAATTCTAGAAAAAAATATTTTTTTCCAGGAATAATATTAAAGAATTAATTTTAAAAATTTAATAATAAAGATATTATTTTTATAAATTTTTTTTAAATTATAATTTAAATTATTTTTTAATAAATAATTTAAATTATTAATTTTTTTAATTTAAATAAATTAAAATGGAATATCATCATCAAAATCTATAGGTAAATGATTTTCTTTTTTATTTTTTAAATTATCATCAAATAATTTTTCTTTATTAGGAATAAATTTTTCTTTTTTTAAATTATTATTTTCTAATTTATTTTTTGAAAAAAATTTTTGTGAAATATCTTTTTTTTCAAAATTGTTTCTACTATTAAGCATATACATAGTTCCATTAGCATTAACTAATATTTCTGTAATATATCTATCATTTCCATTTTGATCTTGCCATTTTCTTGTTTGTAATGAACCTTCTATATAAACTTGAGATCCTTTTTTAAGATATTCTCCCGCTATTTCTGCTAATTTTCCAAAAATAACTATTCTATGCCATTCAGTTTTTTCTTGATTTTCTCCTGTATTTTTATTTTTCCAGGATTCTGATGTTGCTATAGAAAAGTTTGCTACAGTACTACCATTAGGTATATATCTGATTTCTGGATCTTGTCCTAAATTTCCTATTAATATTACTTTATTGATTCCCTTATTAGCCATAAATTTTCCTAAATTTTTATATTTTTAAAAAATAAATTATATTTAATATATTAAATATTTTAAATATATTATTATAAAGATTTTTTAATATAATTAATTTTTATATAAAATTAATTATAATTAAATTCTTATAAATTATAATAAATTATAATTTTTTAAAAAATTATAATTTATTAATTTTAATTAAAAAAATTAATTAAACTTATTTTATTTATTATATATAATGTTTTATAATATAAACTTTATATATAAAAAATATTATATATATTTATATATTATATATAAAATAAAAATTTTATATATAATTTTATTTAAATTTTATTTTATAATATCTTTAATTTAATAACAATTATTTTATAATAAAATTTAAAAATATTTATTTATATTAATTATTTTTATTTTATATATATAAAAAACTATTTATTTAAAAAAAAATTATTTAATTTTTAATTAATATTTAATTTAAAAAAAATAATTAAATATTTATAATTAATTTTTTTAATATAAAAATATAAAATTTTATTTATTTAGTATTTTAATAAATATTAAAAGGAACATGAAATGAAAACTACTAAATTAGTAATAATACGTCATGGAGAAAGTCAATGGAATTTAGAAAATAAATTTACAGGATGGACAGATATCGATCTTTCTAAAAAAGGTTTAATAGAAGCAAAAAAAGCTGGAATTTTATTAAAAAAATTAGGTTTTTCTTTTGATTTAGCTTATACTTCTATATTAAAACGTTCAATAAATACTTTACATATAATTTTAAATGAATTAAATCAATTATATATACCAATAAAAAAATCTTGGCGTTTAAATGAAAGACATTATGGTGCTCTTCAAGGATTAAATAAAAAAGAAGTATCAAAAAAATATGGAAATTGTCAAGTAGAAAAATGGAGAAGAGGTTTTTTTGATATTCCTCCTAAAATAAATAAAAATGATAATCGTTTTCCAGGAAATAACTTACCTTATATTAATATAAAAAAAAAACTTTTACCTGTTTCTGAAAGTTTAGAATATACTGTTAAAAGAGTATATAAATATTGGAATAAAGAAATATTTCCTAAATTAAAAATAAATAAACATATTATTATATCTGCTCATGGAAATTCTATTCGTGCTATAATAAAATTAGTAGAAAATATTAAAGAAAAAGATCTTTTTCACATAAATATACCAACAGGTTCTCCTATGATTTATGAATTTAATAAATCATTTGAACCTATAAAAAGATATTTTTTATAAAAGTTTTATATAAAAATATAATTTATAATTATTCATTTAATACTTATTAAAATAATTTAATGTAAATTTTATATAAATTAATAATTTAAAATTATTAATAATATATAAAATTATTTATTTTATTTATTTTTTTAAATTATTTTAAATTATTATATAAATAATAAATAATAAACAATATATTAATAATATTAATATTTATTTTTAATAAATTTTAATATAATATATTTATAAAATTTATTTAATAATAAAATATATTTTTTTATTTTTATAAAAAAATATATTAAAATTAATTTTAAAAAAAATTAAAATAAAATAATAAAAATTATATTTATTATTTATTTTATTTAAATCATTTATTATATAAATAATTAATACTAAAATATTTTAAATAAAAAAAGAGGATATTAATATATGAAACTTCGGTATCTTACTATATTTTTATCAGTTTTAGCTATGGCTACTAGTAACGTTAATGCTACTGAAATTTATAATAAAGATAATAGTAAAATAGATTTATTTGGACAATTAACAGGATTACATTATTTATCTCATGATAAAGATTTAAGTGGAGATCAATCTAATATTAGTTATGGAATTTATGCAGAAACCCCACTTAATGATAAATTAAATGCTTTTGGTGTTTGGGAATATAAAGCAATGCTTCATTCTTCTCAAAATAGAATTACTCAAGATCATAAAACAGTTTTAGGTTATGCAGGTGTAAATATAGGAGAACATGCAAAATTTGATTTTGGTAAAAATTTTGGAATAATGCATGATATAGGATCATGGACATCTCAATCACAAGAATTTGGAAGACATGTTTCTTGTATTGATAATTTTTTTTCTAGTAGATCAGCAAATATAGCAACATATAGAAATGATAATTTTTTTGGTTTAGTAGATAACTTAAATGTAGCAATACAATATCAAGGAAAAAATAATAATTTATATAAAAATCCAAATAAAAAAGTTATTAGAGAATTTGGAGGGGAAGGATATGGATTTTCTATGATTTATGACTTTAAAAATGGAATATATGCAGGTGCAGCCTATACAAGTGTTAATGCAAATAATAACCAACAATTTTTACAAATTGAAGAAAAACATACTAAAGATAGTGAAGCATATTCTCTTGGAATAAAATATGAAATAGATAATACTTATTTTGCTATTTTATATGGAGAAACTAGAAACATTACTCCATTTGGAAAAAATGATAATAATCCAGTTTCTTTAAATAATCTATATGGATTAATTAATAAAGCAAAAAATATAGAATTTCTTGCACAATATGAATTTGAATCAGGTTTACGTCCATCTATAGGTTATGTACATAGTCAATGGAAAGATAAAAGCTCTGGAGAAAGACAAAAATTAAAAGAACATCTTGAAATAGGTACAAGTTATGTTTTTAATAAAAATATAACAACTTTTATAAATTATCAAATAAATCTTTTAAAAGATAATTATTTTTTACGAGCTTCATCAATTTCAACAGATAATATAGTAGCATTAGGTATGAGTTATGTATTTTAAAAATTTTTAAATAAAAATTTTAATATAAAAAAATATGCAGAATAAAGTATTATTCTGCATATTTTTTTTAAAAGTTTTAAAAAAATGCCCGAACTTGGAATCGAACCAAGGACACGGGGATCTTCAATCCACTGCTCTACCAACTGAGCTATTCGGGCTTAAAAATAATTTTTTAAAATTACATATACAGGGGTAGAGAGACTTGAACTCTCAACAATCGGTTTTGGAGACCGGTATTCTACCATATTGAATTATACCCCTAAATATTTTTAATAAATTTATTTATTTTCGGTGCGGACGGGACTCGAACCCGCGACCTCCGGCGTGACAGGCCGATATTCTAACCAACTGAACTACCGCACCTAATATTTTTTTATATTTTTATAATTTAAAAATAAATAAGTTTATTAAAAAAATTTTTATGCTTGACAGTTCCCTACTCTCGCATGGGGAAACCCCAAACTACCATCGGCACTACGACGTTTCACTTCTGAGTTCGGAATGGTATCAGGTGGTACCATCGCGCTATTTCTGTCAAGCAAAAATTTATTTTTAATAAACTTATATTATATTTTTTTTAAATTTTTAAATTTATTTATATTTATAAATAAATTTTGGAGCTAAGCGGGATCGAACCGCTGGCCTCCTGCGTGCAAAGCAGGCGCTCTCCCTTCTGAGCTATAGCCCCCTCTTTTTTATTTTTTTAAGAGGTAAAAAATATTTATATATTTTTCTTAGGCATGAGTGGACTCGAACCACCGACCTCACCCTTATCAGGGGTGTGCTCTAACCAACTGAGCTACAAGCCTATTAAAATATAATTATTTATATCAGATAATTTGTGTGGGCATATCATAATACTAAATTCAATTAACTACAATAGTAAGGAGGTGATCCAACCGCAGGTTCCCCTACGGTTACCTTGTTACGACTTCACCCCAGTCATGAATCACAAAGTGGTAAGCGCCTTCCTAAAAAAAAGGTTAAGCTACTTGCTTCTTTTGCAACCCACTCCCATGGTGTGACGGGCGGTGTGTACAAGGCCCGGGAACGTATTCACCGTAGCATTCTGATCTACGATTACTAGCGATTCCGACTTCATGGAGTCGAGTTGCAGACTCCAATCCGGACTACGACGTACTTTATGAGATTTGCTAACTTTTGCAAGATTGCTCCTCTTTGTATACGCCATTGTAGCACGTGTGTAGCCCTATTCGTAAGGGCCATGATGACTTGACGTCATCCCCACCTTCCTCCGGTTTATCACCGGCAGTCTCCTTTGAGTTCCCGACTTTACTCGATGGCAACAAAGGATAGGGGTTGCGCTCGTTGCGGGACTTAACCCAACATTTCACAACACGAGCTGACGACAGCCATGCAGCACCTGTCTCAAAGTTCCCTAAGGCACTAAAACATTTCTGTTTTATTCTTTGGATGTCAAGAATAGGTAAGGTTTTTCGCGTTGCATCGAATTAAACCACATGCTCCACCGCTTGTGCGGGCCCCCGTCAATTCATTTGAGTTTTAACCTTGCGGCCGTACTCCCCAGGCGGTCGATTTAACGCGTTAGCTACGAAAGCTATAGCTCATGGCTACAACCTTCAAATCGACATTGTTTACGGCATGGACTACCAGGGTATCTAATCCTGTTTGCTCCCCATGCTTTCGTACATGAGTGTCAGTTTTTGTCCAGGGGGTCGCCTTCGCCACTGGTATTCCTCCAGATCTCTACGCATTTCACCGCTACACCTGGAATTCTACCCCCCTCTACAAAACTCTAGATAATTAGTTTCAAATGCAGTTCCTAGGTTAAGCCCAGGGATTTCACATCTGACTTAATTAACCACCTGCGTACGCTTTACGCCCAGTAATTCCGATTAACGCTTGCACCCTCCGTATTACCGCGGCTGCTGGCACGGAGTTAGCCGGTGCTTCTTTTGTAGATAACGTCAGTTAAAAATGTTATTTGCATTTTTAATTTCTTCTCTACTGAAAGTGCTTTACAACCCTAAGGCATTCTTCACACACGCGGCATAGCTGCATCAGGGTTTCCCCCATTGTGCAATATTCCCCACTGCTGCCTCCCGTAGGAGTCTGGACCGTGTCTCAGTTCCAGTGTGGCTGGTTATCCTCTCAGACCAGCTAGGGATCGAAGTCTAGGTGTGCTTTTACCAAACCTACTAACTAATCCCGTCTGGGTTCATCTAATGGCATGAGGTTTCTTTTTAAGGAAATCCCCCACTTTGGTCTTTCGACTTTACGCGGTATTAGCTATCGTTTCCAATAGTTGTCCCCCTCCATTAGGCAGATCCCCAGATATTACTCACCCGTTTGCCGCTCGCCGTCAAAAAAAAGCTAAGCCTTTTTTTACGATGCCGCTCGACTTGCATGTGTTAGGCCTGCCGCTAGCGTTCAATCTGAGCCATGATCAAACTCTTCAATTTAAAGTTTATTTAATAATTTTCTAAAATATTTTTAAAAAATAAAATATTTTAGTGTATAAAATAAATTGATTTTAGTTTATGTATGCCCACACAAATTATCTGATAAATTTTTAAAGAACTTTATATATTTTTTTATAATAAAGAAATTATACTTGAATTTTATACATAGTCAAGCTTATTAATTTTTTTTATATAAAAAAAATTAAATTAATATTCTTTTTTTATTAAAAAATAAAATTAAATATTATTAATATAATTAAAATATATTTTATTAAAATTTTATAAAAAAATAAAAAATATTTTATATATATAAATTTTTGATTTATTATATATAAAATTTATTTATAATAAATATGTTTTAATATTTTAACATTTATTAAAAAATTAATAAAAATTTTATTTAAATATAAAAATATTTATAAAATATAAAATATAAATATTTTTAAACATAAACAATTTTATTAGGAAAATTATATATATGAATCCTATGTTAAACATATCTATAATTTCTGCAAGAAAAGCAGGAAATTTTATAATGAAATATTATGAATTATATAATAATTCAATTTATCAAAAAAAAAAAAATAACGATTTTATATTAGAAATAAAAACTCAAGCTAAATATATTATTAGTAAAACAATAAAAAAATATTATCCTAATCATATAATTAATAATAAAATATTAAATAATTTTAAAAAAGAAAATATAAACGAAAATCAATGGATAATTAATTCTATAGATGGTTTAAATAATTTTAATACAAGTTTTCCATTTTTTTGTATTACTATAGCTTTACGTATAAAAAATAAAACTGAAATTTCATTAATATATGATCCATTAAGAAATGAAATTTTTAGTGCTATTCGTGGAAAAGGAGCTCAAATAAATCAATATAGATTACGAATAAATTCCCCAAAAAAACATAATAATTCAATTATTTCTATAAAATATTCATTAAAAAAATATAAAAATAATTTTACTTTTTTTAATAAAATTTTTAATTTTTATAAAAGTATAAGATATACTGGATCTGATTCATTAAATTGTGCATATCTTGCTTCTGGACGTATAGATGGAATATTAAATATTGGTACTAGATCTAATTATAAATTAATTGCTGGAGAATTAATTATTCGTGAATCTGGAGGTTTAATAACAGATTTAAATGGTAATATAGATTATTCTTTATCTAAAAATATTATTGCTGGACATTCTAAATTTATAAAAAATATATTAAATTTATATAAATAAAATAATATAATTTAATAAAAAAATTTATTTATTATATAAAATATAAAAATATAAAAATATAAAAATTAAATTATTAATAAACATTTTTAAAAATTTTATATAATTTTTAAAAATATTTTAATTAAAAAATTATTTAATTAAAATTAAATATATTAATAATTTTTTATTTTATTTAAAAAATATATAAAATTAAATAATTATATTAAATGTTTATTAAATTTTTAATTATTAAAATAATTTATTATTAAATATGATAATAAATTTTATTTTTTATATAATAAAACATTTAATTTTTTGATACTATAACCATAGCAGGTCTAATTAATCTTCCATTAAGCATATATCCTTTTTGTATTATATTTATAATATAATTTTTTTTAAATAATTTATTATGTGTTATTGTTATTGCTTGATGAATATTAGGATCAAATGGAATATTAATTTTATCAATAACTTTTAATCCAAATTTATTAACAGAATTAATCATAGATTTTAATGTTAAATCTATTCCTTGAATAGTAATCTTACAATTAAAACATGATTTTTTTGTTGTTTCTAGTGCTCTTTCTAAATTATCAATAACTAATAATAATTCTGAAATTATTTTTTCTAATGAAAATTTTTTTATTTTTTCTATTTCTTTTTTATTTCTATTGTTAATATTATCTATTTCAGCATGCATCCTTAATATATTATCATGATATTTTTTTTGAATAATATTTAATTGCATTTTTAATATAGATTCTTCATTTTCTTTATCTATAAATTCTTTATTTTTATCATTTATAGATTCTTCATTTTCTTTATCTATAAATTCTTTATTTTTATCATTTATAGATTCTTCATTTTCTTTATCTATAAATTCTTTATTTTTATCATTTATAGATTCTTCATTTTCTTTATCTATAAATTCTTTATTTTTATCATTTATAGATTCTTCATTTTCTTTATCTATAAATTCTTTATTTTTATCATTTATCATATATTTTTCTCTTAAAATTTTTTAATTTTTATTAATAAATTATATTATTATATTTAATAAATATTAAAAATAATTTATTATTATTTTTTAAAAATAAATTATTAATTATTTATTATATTAAAATATTTGTTTTAATAAATATTTATTATTTAAATTTTATATAATTTAATTAATATTAATATATTTTATATTAATATTAATTAAAAATTATTAAAATATTATATATAAATATAATATTTTTTTTAAAAAAAATTAATTTTATTAAATATTTTTTTTATCATTATATCTGCTTTTAAAGAAGCTTTTTCTGATCCAGAAATAAGTATTTTTTTTAAAAAATTTTCATCAGATCTAAATAAATAATATTTTTCTTGAAAAGAAATTAAAAATCTAGATAAATAATATATTATACAATCTTTAAAATTTTTATAAGATTTTCCATAAAATTCTTTTTCTATTAAAGAAATAGATGTATTTCTTATAGAAGCTAATAGTATTATTAAATTAGATATTCCAGGTTTATTTATTAAATCATATTTAATAGATTTTGATATATCAGAATCAGTAATAGATTTTTTAATTTTTCTTATAAAATCTTTTTTTTTATCTAATAAAAATATTATATTATTTTTATTAGAATCAGATTTAGACATTTTTTTTCTTGGATCAGATAAAGACATTATACGAGATCCAATTTTTGGAATAATAGATTTTGGTATATTAAATATATCTCCATATAAAATATTAAATCTTCTTGCAAGATTACGAGTTAATTCTAAATGTTGTTTTTGATCTTCTCCTATAGGAACTTTATTTGCATTAAAAATTAAAATATCTGATGCCATTAATATAGGATAATTAAATAATCCAATATTAACTTTTTTTAAAGAATAAGTTTTTAATTTATCCTTAAATTGAGTCATTCTATTTAATTCACCAAAATAAGAATGACAATTAAGTATCCAATTAAGTTGATTATGTTGATGAATACTAGATTGAAGAAAAATTATATTTTTATATGGATCAATACCACATGCTAAATATGTTGCTAATGTATCTAAATTTTTTTTATAAATATTTTTAATATTTTTATAAATAGTTATTGCATGTAAATCAGCAATACTATATATACAAAAATTTTTTTTTTGTAATTTAATCCAATTTAATAAAGTACCTATATAATTTCCAATAGTTAAATTTCCTGATGGTTGCATACTACTAAATACTATTGGTTCATTCATTTTTTTCTCAATCTTAAAAATAATATTAAAATTTATATTTTATATTAAAATAAAATATTTTTTAAATAAATATTTAATTTTTTAATTAAAAATTACAAGATATTTTCTTCTTCATAGAAGAAATTATTTTTAAATAATTATTAGATCCAAAAATTTCTGATCCAGATATAAAAATATTTGCTCCTGCTTTTGAAATAGAAGAAATATTATTTATATTAATTCCTCCATCTACTGCTAATAAAATATTTGGTTTTATATTATCAATAATTTTACGAACATTTTTTATTTTATTAATAGTATTTGGAATAAAACTTTGACCACTAAATCCTGGATTAACACCCATAATTAAAATTATATCAATTTTTTCTATAACATATTCTAAATAATTTAAAGATGTAGATGGATTAAATGCTAATCCAGATTTACATTTAAAATTTTTAATTAAATTTAATGATTTATCTAAATGTAAAGTTGATTCTGGATGAAAAATAATATAATTTGCTCCAGCAAAAATAAATTTTTCAATTAAATTATCTACAGGATTAGTCATTAAATGAACATCAATTGGAACATTTATTCCATAAGAACGTATAGATTCTAAAATAAAAGGTCCCATTGTAATATTAGGAACATAATGATTATCCATAACATCAAAATGTATCATATCTGCACCAGAAGATATTACTTTAGATATATCTTTACCTAAACAAGAAAAATTAGCAGATATAATTGATGGAGAAATTAAATGTTTTTTCATAAAAACTCTATATTTAAAATAAATATATAAATAATAATTTTATATATATTTATTATATTTTTTTAATATTTATTTATTTAATTAAATTTAATTAAATTTATATATTTATATTATATTATATAAACATATTTAAATAAAATTTAAATTTAAGATTTATTAAAAAATTATTAATTATTAAAATATTTTATTATAAAAATTTTAAAATTAAAATAAAAAAATTATTTAAAAAACATTTTATTTAAATATAATGACACTGCATCATCTTTGTTACTTCCTATTACTTCAAGTTTTGGTAATATATTTTTTAATTTTTTTTCAGCATTATACATAATGCATCCTTTTCCAGACATTTTTAACATTTCTTTATCATTCATTCCATCTCCAAATGAAATACAATCTTTTAAAGTAAATCCTAAAATATTAGAAACATATTTTAAAGAATTACCTTTAGAAACTCCACCTGCCATAACTTCTAAACATGTAGATGAAGAAAAACTTACATTAATTTTTTTACCAAATTTTTTATTTAAAATATTTTCTAATTTAATTAAATTATTATAATTTGAACTAGTATAATAAATCTTATAAATTCCATTTATAGGAAAATTTTTATAAGAAAAAATTTTATAATTAAAAGAAGATTCACAAAAAAAATTTTCCTGATTATTATAATGACGATTAACAAACCATTCATTTTTTCTAAAAATATTTGTAAAAATTGATTTATTTTTATAAACTATTTTTAATAAATAAAAAGAAATTTCTTCATTAATATCATGACTATAAATTAAATTTCCATAATTATCATGAATTTTTGCTCCATTAGAAGTTATCATATAAGAATTAATATTTATTTTTCTTTTTATTTTTTCTACATCTATATGATGTCTTCCAGTAGCAAAAATAAAATGAATTCCTTTCATAGTTAATAATCTAAGAGTTTTTTTTGTATATGAAGTTATTCTATGATTAGGTGAAAGAAGAGTACCATCTAAATCTGAAGCAACAATACTAAACATTTATAATAAATCCTTTAATAATATTTTAATATAAATTTAATTAATAAAATTTTATTAATTATTTAAAAATTTAAATTATATATTATATTTATATATTTTTCATAAAAAATTTAAAAAAAATAAAAAATATTTTTTTTTTTAAAAAAAAATGTTATAATAAATTTATTTAAAAAATAAAATGCGTTCTTAGCTCAGATGGTTAGAGTGCCACCTTGACGTGGTGGAGGTCAATGGTTCAAATCCATTAGAACGCATTAAACATATAAAATTAATTTAAAAAATGTTCTGGATAATCTAATGATTCAGAAATTGCATTTATTAAAATAAATAATGATTTTTTATTAATTATATAAGGTGGCATTAAATATATTAATTTTCTAAAAGGTCTTATCCAAACTCCATAATTAACAAACCATTTTTGTATTTTTTCTATATTTATAAAATTAAAAGTTTCTACTACTCCAATAGCTCCTAATACTCTTACATTTTTTACTCTTTTATGTTTATTTAAACTTATTAATCCAGAAAATAATATTTTATTTATAAATGAAACTTTTAAATTCCAATTTTCTTTTTTTAAAAGAAATAAACTTGCATTAGCTGCAGAACAAGCTAAAGGATTTCCCATAAATGTTGGTCCATGCATAAAACATTTAGTAGGACCATTACTAATTGTTTCTGCAATATGACGAGAACTTAATGTTGCAGAAAGAGTAACCATTCCTCCAGTTAAAGCTTTTCCAATACACATAATATCTGGAGATATATTAGCATGATTACATGCAAACAATTTTCCAGTACGTCCAAATCCAGTAGCAATTTCATCAAAAATAAGTATTATATTATAATAATTACATAATTCTCTTAATGTTTTTAAATAAGAAGCATGATAAAATATCATTCCACCAGCACTTTGAACAATTGGTTCAATAATTACAGCTGCTATTTTTTTATTATATTTTTCTATCATAAAAATAATATCTTTATCATCTCCATTTTTCCATTTTTCATGAAAACCTCGAGTTAAAGAATTTATAAAATAATTTTTTGGAAGAAAATTATGATAAAATTTATGCATAGAATTATAAGGATCACAAATTGACATAGCTCCAAATGTATCTCCATGATATCCTTTATAAAAAGATAAAAATTTTTTACGAGGATTTTTATGTAATTGCCAATATTGTAAAACCATTTTAATAGCTACTTCTATTGCAACTGAACCAGAATCTGCTAAAAAAATACATTCTAATTTTTTAGGAACTAATTTAATAATATTTTTACATAATTTTATTGCAGGATAATGTGTAATTCCTCCAAACATAACATGAGACATTAATTTAATTTGTTTAATTAATGCATTATTTAAAACAGGATGATTATATCCATGAATAGCTGCCCACCAAGAAGACATACCATCTATTATTTTTCTTCCATTATTAAGGGTAAGTTTAAATCCATTAGCTGAAATTATAGGATAATTTTTTAAAGGATTAGTTATAGAACTATATGGATGCCATATATGTTTACGATCAAAGAGAATATCATTTAAATGCATTAATAAATACCTATTGTATGTATATTTTAATTAATAGTATACTTATAAAGTAAAAAATAATGTAATTAATTTAATATAATTTTAGGAATATATTTTTATGTCAACTATAAAAACTTGGACATTTAGTCAAACTTCTAATTTATTTAAAAAACCATTTTTTGATCTTTTATTTAAAGCACAAAAAATTCATAGAAAAAATTTTACTCCAAATAAAGTACAAATTAGTACTTTACTATCTATAAAAACAGGATCTTGTCCAGAAGATTGTAAATATTGTCCTCAAAGTTCTCGTCATAAAACTAATTTAAAAACTGAAAAATTAATTGATATTGAAACAGTTTTAAAAAAAGCTCGTATAGCAAAAAAATCTGGATCTACTAGATTTTGTATGGGAGCTGCATGGAAAAATCCAAAAAATAAAGATATACCTATTTTAAAAGAAATGATTAAAAAAGTAAAATCTCTTGGATTAGAAACTTGTATGACATTAGGTATGTTAGATAGTACACAGGCTAATCAATTATCTGAAGCTGGATTAGATTATTATAATCATAATTTAGATACATCACCAGAATATTATTCTTCTATAATTAGTACAAGAACTTATCAAGATAGACTTGATACAATAAAAAATGTAAGAAATTCAGGAATTAAAGTATGTTCAGGTGGAATAATAGGATTAGGTGAAAGTTTTAATGATCGTATAAATTTATTAATACAATTAGCTAATATGGAAAAACCTCCTGAAAGTATACCAATAAATATATTAGTTAAGGTTCCAGGAACTCCATTATCAAATACAAATATTGTAGTAGATTCATTTGATTTTATTAAAATAATAGCAGTTACTCGTATTATGATGAATTCTTCTTATATAAGACTTTCAGCTGGACGAGAAAATATGAATGAAGAAATGCAAGCATTATGTTTTATGGCAGGAGCTAATTCAGTATTTTATGGATGTAAATTACTTACTACTACTAATCCAGATATTGAAAAAGATATTAAACTTTTTGAAAAACTTGGAATAAATACTGAAAAAAATATTCTTTCTTTAAAAGAAAAAAAAACTAAATTTACAAAAAATGATAATATTTTAAATGATAATGAAAAATATTATGATGCATATATATAATTTTTTAAAAAATATTTAATTTTAATTAAAATAATTATACATATAATATATATTATATTTTTTTAAAAAATATATTTTAAATAAATTATATTTTATATATAAAATATAATATATTATATGAAATATAAATTTTTATTTTTTTAATAAAAGGTTAATATTTATGATAAAAAAATATTTTATTACTGGAACTGATACTAATGTTGGGAAAACAATTATTTCTTGTGCTTTAATAAAGTATTTTGTTAAAAAAGGATATAAAACAATTGGTTATAAACCAATTGCTTCAGGATCTTATGTTACTAATTTAGGATCAAGAAATGATGATGTTATAAAACTACTTTTTAGTAGTAATGTAAATTTAAAATATAATCAAATAAATATTTATTCATTGATAAATTCTACATCTCCACATATTGCTAGTATGGATGAAAAAATAAAAATTAATATAAAAAAAATATCAAAAAATTTAAAAAAATTAGAATCTTTAGGAGATTATATATTTATTGAAGGAGCTGGTGGATGGTTTACTCCATTATCTAATAATTATTTTTTTAGTGATTGGGTTATTTATGAAAAAATTTCTGTTATTTTAGTAGTTGGATTAAAATTAGGATGTTTAAATCATGCATTATTGACAATAGAATCAATAAAAAATTCTAATATAAATATAACTGGATGGATAGCTAATCATTTATATCCAATTACTCATAGATCTAAAGAATATATAATTTCATTAAATAAAATGTTAAAAATTCCTTTATTAGGAGAATTTCCATGGATTAAAAAATTAGAAAAAACAGATACATCTAAGTATATTAAATTTGATTTTTAAAAATAAAATACTTATAATTTTTATATTTTAATATAAATTTATTTTTTAATAAAATTTTCAAGATAATTAATATTAATATTTCCTTTTTTAAAATTTATATCATTTATAATATTTAATTGTAAATTTATGTTTGTTTTTATTCCATCTATAATTAATTCTGTTAAAGCATTTTTCATACGAGCAATTGCTATTTTACGAGTTTCTCCAAAACAAATTAATTTACCTATCATTGAATCATAATTAATAGGAACTGAATATCCTGAATAAATATGTGATTCCCATCTAACACCAAATCCTCCTGGAGCATGAAATCTAGTAATTTTACCAGAACTAGGAAAAAAATTTTTAGAATCTTCAGCATTAATTCTACATTCAATTGCATGTCCTAAAATTTTAAGTTTTTTAGGATTTATATTTAATAATTTAAAATTTGCAATTTTTAATTGAGTTTTAACTATATCAATTCCAGTAATCATTTCACTAACTGTATGTTCAACTTGAATTCTTGTATTCATTTCAATAAAAAAAAATTTTTCGTTTTCATAAAGAAATTCAAATGTTCCAACTCCACGATAATTAATTGCTAAACAAGCTTCTATACATTTATTTTCAATATATTTACGTATTTTTTTATTAAATCCAGGTGCTGGTGCTTCTTCAAGAATCTTTTGATATTTTCTTTGAATAGAACAATCACGTTCTCCTAAACAAATAACATTTCCTTGTCCATCTGATAATATTTGAATTTCTATATGTCTAGAATTATTTAAATATTTTTCTATATATAAAGTATTTTTACTAAAAGAAGATTTTGTTTCTAATTTAGTAATCATAATAGAAGATTCTAAATTTTGTGGATTATATACAATTCTTATTCCTTTTCCACCTCCACTATTAGATGATTTAATAATAACTGGATATCCAATTTTTTTAGCAATAATATGATTTTGAAATATATTTTTATTTGTTATATCTTTAGAACTAGGTATACAAGGTATTCCTAATTTTATCATAGTATTTATTGCAGAAATTTTATTACCCATTAAACGAATAGTTTCAGAATTTGGTCCAATAAATATAAATCCAGATTTTTCTACTTGTTCTGCAAAATCAGCATTTTCAGATAAAAATCCATATCCAGGATGAATTGCAGAAGATCTAGTAATTTCTGCTGCTGAAATAATAGATGGTATATTTAAATAACTTTTAATTGATACAGGAGGTCCAATACAAACTGTTTCATCAGCAAGAAGAACATGTTTTAAATCACGATCAATAGTAGAATGTACTGCAACAGTTTTAATATTTAATTCTTTACATGCACGTAAAATTCGTAAAGCAATTTCACCTCTATTTGCAATAAGAATTTTCTTTAACATATTATAATCTCCATTATTCTAATGCTATTAAAGGTTCATCATATTCAACTGATTGTCCATTTTTTAAAAAAATTGATTTAACAATTCCTACCCTATCAGATTTTATTTGATTCATCATTTTCATAGCTTCTATTATACATAATACATCTCCTATATTTATTTTTTGACCTATTTCAATAAAAGGTTTAGCATTTGGACTAGGAGATCTATAAAATGTACCTACCATAGGAGATTTAATAATATATTTATTAATATTTTTATATTTAGAAGAAGATAATTCATTATTATATGATTTTTTATTTTTAGAATATAAACTTTTTATATTTTTTTTATAAAACTTTTTTATTGTTGAAAAATTTTTTTTTGATTTTTTATTACTAATTTTTATTGATTTATTTTTTTCAAAAATTTCTAATTTTGAAATATTAAAATCTTTAACAAGATTAATTAATTTTTTAATTTTACGAATGTCCATAAATTATTTTCCATATTTTAATTATTTAATATAAAAATACATTAAAATTTAAATATTTTAAATATATTAATAATTTTACTAAAAAATTAAAAATAAATAATATAATTTATTATTATTTAAGTTTAAAAATAAATATTTATATAAAAATTTATTTTATTAATTAATTAAATATTTTTTAAAAAATAAATATTAATAATATATTAATATTATTTTACAATAATTTTATTTAAATTATATTTTATTAAAATTTTAATTTAATTAAAAAATTAATTTTATAAAATAAAATATTTTATATGTTATTATTTAATAATTTATAAAATAAACTTAAATTTTTATTAAAAAATAAATATATTAAAATTATGAATTATTTAATAATAAAATATTAATTTTTAATATATTTTTACAAAAATATATTAAAAATTTAAAAAATTGTAAATTTTAATATAATTAATTTATATTAAAATATTTATATAAATATATTTAATAATTAAAATTATACTATATATTTTATTTTTTTTTAAAATAAAAATATTATTAATTTATTTTTTTATTAAAAAATATATATTTTTTAATAAAAAAATTTTAATATATTTTAATTATTAATTATTTTATTAATTTTAATAATCATTAATAATAAATATTTTTTAAAATTTTAAAAAATTTAATAATTAAAATTTTATAGAGATATATATGAATAAAGATAATTTAATTTGGATTGATTTAGAAATGACTGGATTAAATCCAGATATTCATAAAATTATAGAAATTGCTATATTAATTACTGATAAAAATTTAAATATTTTATCAAAAAGTTTAGTTTTTTATATTTATCAATCTAAGAAACAAATAAATTTAATGAATAAATGGAATTTTAATGTACATTCATCTAGTGGTTTAATTGAAAAAGTAAAAAAAAGTTGTATAAATGAATATAAAGCAGAAATAAAAATATTAAAATTTTTAAAAAAATGGGTTCCAAAAGGAAAATCTCCTATTTGTGGAAATACAATTGCACAAGATAGAAGATTTTTATTTAAATATATGCCTAATTTAGAAAAATATTTTCATTATAGATATTTAGATGTTAGTTCAATTAAAGAATTAGCATATAGATGGAATCCTAAAATTTTATTAAAACTTAATAAAAAAAAATGTCATAAAGCATTATATGATATAAAACAATCAATTTATGAGTTAAATTTTTATAAAAAATATTTTTTTAAATAAATTTTTTTAAAGTTTAATAAAAAATTATTAATTATTAATTATATTAATAATATTTTAAATTAAATATTTTAATTAAATATTTAAAAAGTTAAATAAAATATTTTATTTAACTTTTTTTAAAAAAAATTATGATAAAATAAATAATTATATTATTTTTTTAAATAAATTTTTATAATATAAATAAAAAAAATTTAAAAAAATTTTTTTTATTTATTTAAAAACTTAATATTATTATATATAAAACCCAATTCTTATAATTAACATATATAAATTATTTAAAAAATGAAAAATATACGTAATTTTTCTATAATAGCTCATATAGATCATGGAAAATCAACATTATCTGATAGAATTATACAAATATGTGGAGGTTTAAATAAACGTGAAATGTCTTCTCAAGTATTAGATTCAATGGAATTAGAAAGAGAACGAGGAATTACAATAAAAGCACAAAGCGTTACATTAAGTTATTTATCTAATTGTAATAAAAAATATAAATTAAATCTTATTGATACACCTGGACATGTAGA
The DNA here is from genome assembly GCF_964059955.1 of Sodalis-like secondary symbiont of Drepanosiphum platanoidis. Classification (GTDB taxonomy): domain Bacteria; phylum Pseudomonadota; class Gammaproteobacteria; order Enterobacterales; family Enterobacteriaceae. Next base: position 13,230 of record NZ_OZ060924.1, on the reverse strand, counting down.
TTTTTCTTATGAAGTATCTAGATCACTTTCAGCATGTGAAGGTGTTTTATTAATAATTGATGCTAGTCAAGGAATAGAAGCACAAACTTTATCAAGTTATTTTTTTGCTAAAAAAATGAAGTTAAAAGTTATTACAATTATAAATAAAATTGATTTACCAAATATTAATATAAAACAAATTTTACTTGATATAAAAAATTTAATAGGTATTAATGAAAAAAAAATAATTAAATGTTCTGCAAAAACAGGATTAGGAATATCTAATGTTATTAAACATATAATATCAGATATACCACCTCCTAAAGGAAGTTATTTACTTCCATTACAAGCAATAATCATTGATAGTTGGTTTGATAAATATTTAGGTATTATATCTTTAATTCGTATTAAAAATGGAAATCTTTCATTAGGAGATACAATTCAATGTATAGAAACAAAAAAAAAATATTGTGTTGATCAAATAGGAATTTTTACTCCCAAAAGAAAAAATTGTAAAATATTATATTGTGGAGAAGTAGGATGGATTTCATGTGGAATTAAAAAAATTTCTAAAAATATTGTAGGTTATACTTTAACATTAGCCAATAATCCTTCTAAAGAAAAATTAAAAAAATTTAAAAAAATTAAACCTAAAGTTTATGCTTCTTTATTTTCTATGAGATCAGAAGATTTTAAATATTTCAAAGATGCTTTAAAAAAACTTTCATTAAATGATTCTTCTTTATTTTATGAACCAGAAGTTTCTTCTGTATTAGGTTTTGGTTTTCGTTGTGGATTTTTAGGTTTATTACATATGGAAATTGTAAAAGAAAGATTAGAACGTGAATATAAATTAAATATAATTGCTACTATTCCAACAGTTATTTATAAAATAATTACAAGTAATAATATAATTTATATTGATAGTCCATCTAAACTTTCTAATATAAAAAACATTAAAGAAATACATGAACCAATTGCAAAATGTTATATAATTTCTCCTAAAAAATATTTAGGAAAAATAATTATTTTATGTAATAAAAAAAGAGGAATACAAAAAAATATGATCTTCTACTCTAATAGAGTAGAACTTATATATTATATTCCTATGTCTGAAATTATATTAGATTTTTTTGATAAATTAAAATCTATATCTCATGGATATGCATCTTTAGATTATAAATTTAAAAAATTTAAAATTTCAGATATAGTTAAATTAGATATTATTATAAATAAAATTTATATAGATACTTTGTCTTCTTTAATTCATAAAAATAATATAATTTATAAAGCAAAAAAATCTGTTAATAATTTAAAATTATTAATACCTAGACAACAATTTGATATATCAATTCAAGCATCTATTGGAAATAATATTATTTCTCGTTCTACAATTAAACAACTTAGAAAAAATGTTTTAGCTAAATGTTATGGAGGAGATATTAGTAGAAAAAAAAAATTATTAAAAAAACAAAAATTAGGTAAGAGAAAAATGAAAAAAATAGGAAATATTGATTTACCTAAAGAAGTTTTTTTATCAATGTTAAATATAAAAAAAAAATAAAATATTTATTTTTAGGAAATATATTTATGGAAAATACTTTTAATATAATATTAACAATTATAACTTTTTTCACAGGAATTATATGGTTATTAAAAATTTTTATATTTTTTTTAAAAAAAAATATTTTATTAAATAACTTTTTTAAAAAAATAAATATATGTATATATATAAATGATTTTTTTAAAAAAATTTATATAAAAAAAATTTTTTATTTATCTAAATCTATTTTTCCTACTTTATTATTTGTATTTATAATAAGAATATTTATTTTTGAACCATTTTATATTCCTTCTGGATCTATGATGCCTACGATTATGAAAGGTGATTTTGTATTAGTAAATAAATTTTTATATGGAATAAAAAATTTTATTACTCATAAAACTTTTATAAAAATAAAAAATCCCAAACGTGGTGATATTATAGTATTTAAATATCCTATTAATCCTAAAATAAATTATATTAAAAGAATTATTGGATTACCAGGTGATTATATTAAATATAATTATATTACAAAAAAATTAAAAATTTATTCTAATTATATTTTAAATAAAAAAAATAAAAATAAAGTTTTAATTTTTTATAAAATTAAAAATAAAAAAAATTTTTTAGAATATGAAGAAAATTTAGATGGAATTAAACATAAAATATTAACTTTATCATATAAAAATAATAAATTTAAAAAAGAATTAAAACATCATTTTAATGATACTTATGAAAAATGGATTGTTCCAAAAAATAGTTATTTTGTAATGGGAGATAATAGAGATAACAGTTTTGATAGTCGTTATTGGGGATTTGTTCCAAAAAAAAATATAATAGGAAAAGCTACTATAATTTGGATGAGTTTAAATATAAAAGAAAAAAAATTTCCATTATATTTTACAATTAGAATAAAACGTTTTGGAAGTTTATATTAATAATATTTTAATTAAATTTTATTTTATTTTAAAATATTAAAAAAAATGTATAAATTAATAATATATAAATATTTTATATTATTAATTTTTTATACAATTTATGAAAAAAATAATGATTAATAAAATACAAAAAAAAATAGGATATTTTTTTAAAAAACCAGAGATTTTATTTCAATCTCTAACACATAGAAGCGCAAGTAGTAAACATAATGAAAGATTAGAATTTCTTGGAGATTCAGTATTAAATTATGTTATTGCAAGTGAATTATATAAAAGATTTCCTAATATTAACGAAGGAGATATGAGTAGGATGCGTGCTAGTTTAGTTCGTGGAAATACTCTTGCAGAAATAGCAAAAGAATTAAATATAGGAAAATATTTAAGATTAGGACCTGGAGAAATAAAAAATAGAGGATTTCATAGAACTTCAATTTTAGCAGATACTATAGAAGCTTTAATAGGAGGGATATTTCTTGATAGTAATATACAAACTATAGAATTATTAATTATTAATTGGTATTTAAATCGTCTTAAAGGAATTATTCCAGGAAATCAACAAAAAGATCCAAAAACAAGATTACAAGAATATCTTCAAAGTTGTCATTTACCACTGCCTGTTTATAATTTAATTCATGTTAGTGGAGAGGCTCATGATCAAGAATTTACTATTAATTGTCCTATTATAGGATTAGATTATCCAATTATAGGAAATGGATCTAGTAGAAGAAAAGCTGAACAAGCAGCAGCAGAAGAAGCACTTAATATTTTAAGTATTAAAAAATAATCAATATAAAGGAAAAATAAAACATGAATTATTGTGGAAATATACTTATTATTGGAAGAAGCAATGTTGGAAAGTCTACATTAATAAATAAAATTGTTGGATCAAAAATATCTATTACTTCAAAAAAACCTCAAACTACATATTTAAATATTACAGGAATAAATACTGAAAATAAATATCAAGCCATTTATACTGATACACCTGGAGTTTATTTTTATAAAAATAAAATTATAAATTTTTTTAATAAAGATTTTTATAAAAATCTTTTACTTTCTTCTAAAGAAGAATATGTTCTTGTTATTTTAGTAGTTGAAGTAAATATTTGGACTAATATTGAAGAAAAAATGTTTAATTCTTTAAAAGAAATTAATATTAAAATTTTAATTGTTATTAATAAAATTGATATTTTATATAAAAAAAATGAATTACTTCCTTATATTAAAAAAATAAGTAATAAAAAAAATTTTATAAGTATTTTACCAATTTCTGCTAAAAATAATATTAATATTGATAAATTAAAATCTATAGTCTTTAATATTCTCCCAAAAAAAAAACATATTTTTTTAAAGAAAAATTTTATAGGAAACTTTACAAATAAATTCTTTATTTCTGAAATTATTAGAGAAAATTTAATAAATTCTCTTTATAAAGAATTACCTTATAATTTTTATATAGAAATAGAAAAATTATATGAAAAAAACTTTATTTATGTATATGCTAATATTATTGTTAATAAAATAAATTATAAAAAAATAATTATAGGAAAAAATGGAAATAAAATTAAAACAATAAGAAAATCTTCACAAAAATATCTTGAAAAAAAATTTTTAAAAAAATTTTTTTTATATATTTGGGTTAAAATAAAAATTTAATAATTATAAATATTTTAAAAAAATTTATATTTAATAAATAGTTTAGGTGTTGCAAGGTTAAGCCTCACGGATTTATTAGTATCGGTTAGCTCAACATTTCACAATGCTTACACACCCGACCTATCAACGTCATAGTCTTTAACGTTCCTTTAGGAGATTTTAATCTCTGGGAAGATTAATCTTGAGGCAAGTTTTCTGCTTATATGCTTTCAGCGGTTATCTTTTCCGCACATAGCTACCGGGCAATGCCATTGGCATGACAACCCGAACACCAGAGGTGCGTCCACTCCGGTCCTCTCGTACTAGGAGCAGCCCCTCTCAATCTTCCAACGCCCACGGTAGATAGGGACCGAACTGTCTCACGACGTTCTAAACCCAGCTCGCGTACCACTTTAAATGGCGAACAGCCATACCCTTGGGACCTGCTTCAGCCCCAGGATGTGATGAGCCGACATCGAGGTGCCAAACACCGCCGTCGATATGAGCTCTTGGGCGGTATCAGCCTGTTATCCCCGGAGTACCTTTTATCTGTTGAGCGATGGCCCTTCCATTCAGAACCACCGGATCACTAAGACCTGCTTTCGCACCTGTTCGAGCTATCACTCTCACAGTCAAGCTAGCTTATGCCTTTGCACTAACCTCACGATTTCTGACCGTGATTAGCTAACCTTTGTACTCCTCCGTTACTCTTTAGGAGGAGACCGCCCCAGTCAAACTACCCACCAGACACTGTCTTTAATCCGGATTACGGATTTAAGTTAGAAGATCAAATTTTAAAGGGTGGTATTTCAAGGATGACTCTATTTAAACTAGCGTCTAAATTTCATAGTCTCCCACCTATCCTACACATTAAAATTTAATATTCAGTGCCAGGATATAGTAAAGGTTCACGGGGTCTTTCCGTCTTACCGCGGGTACACCGCATCTTCACGGCAAATTCAATTTCACTGAGTCTCGGATGGAGACAGCCTGGCCATCATTACGCCATTCGTGCAGGTCGGAACTTACCCGACAAGGAATTTCGCTACCTTAGGACCGTTATAGTTACGGCCGCCGTTTACCGGGGCTTCGATCAAGAGCTTTATTTTTTATCAAAATTAACCCCATCAATTAACCTTCCGGCACCGGGCAGGCGTCACACCGTATACTTCCACTTTTTGTGTTTGCACAGTGCTGTGTTTTTAATAAACAGTTGCAGCCAGCTGGTATCTTCGACTAATTAAAGCTCAAATCGATATGATCTTCACTTTTATTAGCATGCCTTCTCCCGAAGTTACGGCATTATTTTGCCTAGTTCCTTCATCCGAGTTCTCTCAAGCGCCTTGGTATTCTCTACCTGACTACCTGTGTCGGTTTATAGTACGATTTAATATAACCTGAAGCTTAGAGGCTTTTCTTGGAAGTGTAGCATTAATTCCTTCATCACATTAGTGACTCGTTATCACGCCTCAGTGTTTAAAAAAAGCGGATTTTCCTACTTTTTACACCTTTACGTTTGAACCAGGACAACCATCGCCTGGAGAATCTAGCTTTCTTCGTCCCCCCTTAGCAGTTATAATAAGTACAGGAATATTAACCTGTTATCCATCGATTACGCTATTTAGCCTCATCTTAGGTGTCGACTTACCCTGCTTCGATTAACGTTGAACAGGAAACCTTAGTCTTTCGGCGAGCAGGTTTTTCACCTGCTTTATCGTTACTCATGTCAGCATTCGCACTTCTGATACCTCCAGTTTACTTCACAATAAACCTTTACAGGCTTACAGAACGCTCCCCTACCCAATAAAAAAATCAAAAAAATAAAATTTTTTTATTGTCGCAGCTTCGGTACATAGTTTAGCCCCGTTAAATCTTTCGCGCAAACCGACTAGACCAGTGAGCTATTACGCTTTCTTTAAATGATGGCTGCTTCTAAGCCAACATCCTGGCTGTTTTAGCCTTTTCACATCGTTTACCACTTAACTATGATTTGGGGACCTTAGCTGGCGATCTGGGTTTTTTCCCTTTCCACGACAGACGTTAGCACCCGCCGTGTGTTTCCCATGATAACATTCTTTGGTATTCGTAGTTTGCATCGGATTGGTAGCCCGGAATGGACCCCTAACCGAAACAGTGCTCTACCCCCTAAGATGAATTCATGAGACGCTACCTAAATAGCTTTCGGGGAGAACCAGCTATCTCCCGGTTTGATTGGCCTTTCACCCCTATCCACAAGTCATCCGCTAATTTTTCAACATTAGTCGGTTCGGTCCTCCGATTAGTGTTACCTAATTTTCAACCTGCTCATGGATAGATCACCGGGTTTCGGGTCTATATCCTGAAACTAAACGCCCATTTAAGACTCGATTTCTCTACGGCTCCCCTATTTGGTTAACCTTGCTACAGAATATAAGTCGCTGACCCATTATACAAAAGGTACGCAGTAACATATTAAATCATGCTCCTACTGCTTGTACGTATACGGTTTCAGGTTCTATTTCACTCCCCTAACCGGGGTTCTTTTCACCTTTCCCTCACGGTACTAGTTCACTATCGATCAGTCAGTAGTATTTAGCCTTAGAGGATGGTCCCCCTATATTCAAACAGGATATCACGTGTCCCATTCTACTCTTCGAATTCACATAAAAAAAATTTTCAGATAAGGGGCTATCACCCACTATTGCCGGACTTTCCAGACCGTTTTCTTAATTTTTTTTATGATTTTAATTCTGGGCTTTTCCCTATTCGCTCGCCACTACTAAGGGAATCTCGGTTGATTTCTTTTCCTCAGGGTACTTAGATGTTTCAGTTCCCCTGGTTTGCTTCATTAAGCTATTTTATTCACTAAATGATGATATTTAAAAATATCGGGTTTCCCCATTCGGAAATCGTCGGATATATTGCTTCTTATCAGCTCCCCGACGCTTTTCGCAGATTAGCACGTCCTTCATCGCCTCTGACTGTCTAGGCATCTGCCGTATACGCTTTATTACTTAACCTTGCAACCCTAAACTTATTATTTTTTATAAATTTTAAATTTTATTTATTATATATTTTAACTAAAAATTAAAATAATTTAATTTATAAAATTTTTAAAAATTATTTATAAAAATAAAATTTTTATTTTCCCAAATTTTTAAAGAACTATTAAAATTTAAAAAAACTTATATTAAAAATTATTTAATATAAATTTTATATTTAATTTTTAAAATATTTACTAAATTAATTAAAAATTAAATTTATTTAAAAATTATATTTAATATAAAATTTTATTAAATTTCTTTAAAATAAATAATATATCTTTTTATATAAAAGTCAAGATATTTGTTTTCTAAAAATTAATTAAATTTATTAATTAATATTTTTAATAAATAAATTATATATATTTTATTTATATAAATTTAAATTTTATTTAAAATAAATATTTTTAAATTTTTTATTTAAAAAATAAATATTTATTATTTTATAATAAATTTTGATTTTTTTATAAAAAAATATTATTCTTAAATTTTATAAATAATTTAAAATTTTTAAAAATTTTAATTTAAAAAAATTATATTTAAAATATAAATAATGTATAATTATTATTTTTATAAATTTTTCCATAAACATATTTTATATTTTTTATAAATTTTTTCAATAATATTTTTATGATCTATTTTTTCTTGTTTATTTGAATATATAATTTTTAATTTTTTTTTATTATTAATTAGTTCTTTATTATTATTTTTATTTATTTTTAAAATATTTTTTTTATTAATATTTTCATTAAAATCTATATGTGTTTGATTACTAGTCATTAATAAAAATATATCTGCAAGAATTTCTGCATCTAATAATGCACCATGTAAATTTCTTTTGCTTCTATCTATTAAATAATAGTCACATAAAGAATTTAAACTGCAACTTTTAAAAGAAAAAATTTTTCTTGCTAAAAATAAACTATCAATAATTTTACAAAAATATTCAATTTTTTTTATATTTTTATTAATTAATAATAATTCTTGATTTAAAAATCCTATATCAAATTGTGCATTATGAATAATTAATTCTGATCCATTAATGAATTTTAAAAAATTTTTATATATTTGAAAAAAAGTTGGTTTATTAATTAAAAATTCATTTGTAATTCCATGTATTTTAAAAGCTTCTTCTTCAATAGATCTATTAGGATTAAGATAGACATGAAAATGTTTTCCACTTAACCTTCTATTAATTATTTCTACAGCACCAATTTCAATTATTCTATGACCTATAAATGGTAAATTATCTTTATTAATACCTGTAGTTTCTGTATCTAAAACAATTTGTCGTTTAATTTTATTTTTCATAATTATTAAATAATATTTATTATATTCTAAAGACATAATATAAAATGTATAAAAAAATAGATATTTTTACAGATGGTTCATGTCTTGGTAATCCTGGTCCAGGTGGATGTGGATCTATATTACGCTATAAAAAACATGAAAAAATTCTTAGTTCTGGATATTATAAAAGTACTAATAATAGAATGGAACTATTATCTGTTATTATTTCTTTAGAAACATTAAAATGTTCTTGCGATATTTTAATAAGAACAGATAGTCAATATGTAAAAAATGGTATTACAAAATGGATATATTTATGGAAAAAAAATTCTTGGATGAACAAAAAAAAAATAAAAATAAAAAATTTTGATTTATGGAAAAGGTTAGACATTGCAATAAAACCACATAATTTAAATTGGATTTGGATTAAAGGACATTCTGGAAATATAGAAAATGATAGATGTGATAAAATAGCTCGTTTTGCTGCTTTAAATCCATTTTTAGAAGATACTGGATATTTATTTAAATCTTATTTTAAATAATATTAAATATTAATATATAATAAATTTCATTAAAAATAAATATATTTATTTTTAATGAAAATTTTTTTTAAATTATTTAAATTATATAAAAATTTTTAATTTTTTTTATTAAAAAAAATTAAAATTTATAAAAAATATATATATTATAAATAATTTTTTATAAAAAATAAAAAGGTTATTAAATGAAAAAAATAATATCAGATATAATTTTTTTATTATTAATAATAGATCCATTAGGAAATTTACCAATATTTATTAATATTTTAAAAAATATTAATTATAAAAGAAGATTTTTCATTATTATAAGAGAAATGATTTTTTCTTTATTTATTATGTTTATTTTTCTTTTTTTTGGAGAAAAAATATTATTTTTTTTAAATTTAAAAAATTATGTAGTTTCTATTTCTGGTGGAATTATTTTATTTTTAATTGCATTAAAAATGATTTTTTTAGAAAATAAAGATAAATCTATTATTAAAAAAAATAATGAACCATTTTTAGTTCCTATAGCTATTCCTTTAATTTCTGGACCATCTATTTTATCTTCACTTATTATTTTTTCACATAATTATTCAAATAACATTAAATATGTTATATTTATTCTTTTTATTTCTTGGTTAATAGCATTAATAATTTTATTAATATCAAATTATTTAATAAAATTTTTAGGAAAACAAGGAATGATTGCTATTGAACGTATTATGGGTTTAATTTTAATTATGATATCAATACAAATGATTCTTAATGGAATAAAATCTTATTTAAATTAAAATTTAATTTTTTTAATTAAAATAATTTTAAATAAATATTAATTTTTGTTTTTTTTTAAATAAATTAATTTTTAATTAAAATATATTTATTATTTCTATTTTAAATAAATTTTATTTAATAAATTTTTTATTCATTTCTTTTTCAATTAAAAAAACTAAAATATGAATTATTTTTAAATGTATTTCTTGAATTCTATCAGCATATCCAATATATGGTATACGAATTTCAATATGAACATTATTAGATATTTTTCCTCCATCTTTTCCAGTAAGTGCAATAATTTTCATTTTTTTTATATGAGCAGATTTAATTACTTCAATAATATTTTCAGAATTTCCTGATGTAGAAATAACAAATAATATATCTTTTTTTTTTCCTATTGTTTCAACATAACGAGAAAATATATATTTATATCCAAAATCATTACTAACACAAGATAAATAACTTGGATCAGATATTACAAGTGCAGGATATCCAGGACGATTATTACGATAACGTCCCATAAGTTCTTCAGAAAAATGCATAGCATCACAATGTGATCCTCCATTACCACATGAAAATATTTTTCCTCCAATTTTAAATGCATTAGAAATTAAAATTGCTGATTTATTTATTAATTTTAATAATAGTTTATTTTTTATACATATTTTTAATAATTTTTCAGATTCTTTTAATTCTCTTAAAATAATTTTTTGATACATACAACATACCTTATAATAAAATTCATTTATTAAATAATGTTTATTAATAAATAAAATATATATTTTTATAAAAATATTTTATTAAAAATTTTATTTATTTTTAATAGATTTATATTTTTTTATCCAAATAAGTAAAACAGATATAGCAGCTGGTGTTATTCCAGAAATTCTAGATGCTTGTCCAATAGATATTGGATTATATTTTTTTAAAATTGAAATAACTTCATTAGATAAACCTGGAATCTTATTAAGATATAATTTTTTAGGAATTAATAAATTTTCAAAATGAAATTTTTTATTTATTTCTTTTTGTTGTTTTTTTATATATCCTTCATATTTTATTTGTATTTCTAATTGTTTTATTTCTTTCATATTTAATAATTCAGGAAAAAAATCATATTTCTTTTTTTTTATAATTTTATTATAAGAAATTTCTGGATTTCTTAAAAGATTTTCTATACTTATTTTTTTAGATATTTTTATATTAAAATTTTTATTTATATAACTAGAATTTATTGTATTAGGTTTAATAAATGTTTCACGTAATTTTTGACGTTCTTTTTCAATATTTTCTATTTTATAACAAAAATTTACCCATTGATATTCTTTTATTAAACCAAGTTTATAAGCAATTTCAGTTAATCTAATATCAGCATTATCTTCCCTTAAAGATAATCTATATTCTGATCTAGAAGTAAACATTCTATAAGGTTCTTTTATTCCATGTGTACATAAATCATCAATCAATACTCCAATATATGATTGACTTCTTTTAGGAATCCATTCTTCTTTATTTAAAGATTTTTTTGCTGCATTTAAACCAGCAATTAATCCTTGAGCTGCAGCTTCTTCATATCCTGTAGTTCCATTAATTTGTCCTGCAAAAAAAATATTAGATATTATTTTACTTTCTAATGTATTTTTTAAATCTCTTGCATCAAAATAATCATATTCAACAGTATACCCTGGAACAATAATTTTAGCTTTTTCTAAACCATATATAGAATTTATTATTTTTTTTTGTATATTAAATGGTAAACTAGTAGATATTCCATTAGGATAAATTTGATTGCTTTTTAAACCTTCTGGTTCTAAAAATATTTGATGTGATTCTTTTTTTGAAAATCTTATAATTTTTTCTTCAATAGAAGGACAATATCTTGGTCCTTTTCCTATAACTATTCCTGAATATATAGGACTATTTTTTATATTATTTCTAATAATATCATGAGTATTATTATTTGTTCTTGTAATATAACAAGGTACTTGTCTAGGATGATTATCTTTTGAACCTGTAAATGAAAAAATTGGTATAGGATTATCACTATATTGTATATTTAATTTTCTATAATTAATACTATTAATATCAAGTCTAGGAGGGGTTCCTGTTTTTAATCTTCTAACATAAAATGGTAAATTACGTAATTTATTAGATAGTAATATAGATGATTTATCTCCATTACGACCTCCAATATATTTATTATTACCAATATATATCTTACCTCCTAAAAATGTACCTACAGATAAAACTATTGATTTGGAAAAAAATCTATTATTATCTTTACTTATTACTCCAATAGCTTTATTATTTTTAATAATTAAATCATTAATTTCTTGTTGATATATAATTAAATTTTTTTGATTAATTAATGAATTAAAAATAAATTTTTTATATAAATCTCTATCTGCTTGTGCTCTAGTTGCTCTAACTGCAGCACCTTTACTAGAATTAAGTATTCTAAATTGTATTCCAGAGTTATCTATTGCATGAGCCATTAATCCACCCATAGCATCAATTTCTTTTACAAGATGACCTTTTCCAATTCCTCCAATTGCAGGATTACAAGACATTTGTCCAATAGTATTTTTAAAATGAGTTAGCATTAATGTTTTACATCCTATTCTAGCAGATGCCATGGATGCTTCAACTCCTGCATGTCCTCCACCAATAACAATAACATCAAAATAATTTATTTTTGAAATCATATTTTATCTAATTAAATTTTATTAATAATTTATTAAAATTATAAAAAAATAATTATTTAAAAATATTAATTTTTAAAAATTAATTTATATTAAACAATTATTTCTTTTATCCATTTTTTTATCCATGGTTTACTATATTCCATTAAACAAAAATTTTTTGTTATATCAATTTCTAAGACTTTTCCAATTCTTTTAGCTCCACAAAGTAATAAGTAATGATTAAATTTTTTAATAGCTCCACAAAATGTATCATATTCACTATTTCCTATTCCAATTGCTCCAAACATTATTTTTTTTAAACATGGTTTTTCTTTTTTTAATATTTTTAAAAAATTTTTTAAATTTTCAGGTACATCTCCTAATCCATATGTTGATGTAATAATTAACCATAATCCTTTATTAGATAATTTTGAAAAATTTACTCCATGAAATATTTTTAATTTAAAATTATTTTTTTTTAAAAATTTTGCAATATCTTCAGCAAAATCTTCTGTTTTTCCAAAAGTACTTCCACTTATTAAAGTTATTTTAGTCATATATATCTTCCTTAAGATATTTAATATAAAATAAAATTTTATACAAAATTAATTAATATATATTTATTAAAATTTTTTAATTTTTAAAAAAAAATTAAATATAAAAAAATTTTTATTTAATTTTTAATTAAATTTTTTATTTTAAAATTATTTTTTTATTATTAAATATTTTTTTTAAAAATTATATATAAATATATAAAAAATTATATTTAATATTTATTTTTTTATTTTTTTAATTTAAATAAAATAAATATATAATAAATTTTAATAAATTTATAAAATATAATTT